>JBAXMF010000370.1:0-3062 GCA_037134435.1 Methanomicrobiales archaeon
TGGCAGTAATGAACGCGAAAAAAGAGACCGCGTACATGTTCGCCGATGAACTGATAGCCCTCCACGAGGTCTGTCCGGATGCGGATATCAGGTATATCGCCAACCTCGAAGAACGCGGCCTTCCCAAGGTGAGGCGCGATGCCGAACTGATCAGATCAGCATTTTCTGATGCATCGGTCCCTTTGGAATCAATCGGAGCACTGGATGAATATGGTGCTAACGGGGAGGAGCTCGGGAAAAGGATCAGGGAAATTGGACCGGACTATGCACTCATCGCAGGTGTCCCCCACGCAATTCCACCAGAATATACGAATGGCACCTGTTGTTATTCTATTACCAACGGGCCTCGACAGGTCGCACCCCTGAAAGCAATAGGTCACCAGTTTGTTGTTGTTGAGATTGACCTCCACCCGAAAACACTCGGGGTACGGCACGTGGTCGAGAGCGAGTTCGGTGCTGTCCTCCGGAGCCTCGCATGAAGGCAGTCCTAATCTCCGGTGACCGGTCAGGTTGCGGAAAGACGAGCATTTCGCTTGCACTTTCATCACTTCTTTCCCGCAGATTGAAAGTTCAGACATTTAAGGCAGGGATGGACTATATTGACCCGTCATATCTTTCGGGTGTTACCGGACGGCCATGCAGGAACCTTGACAGCTTTGTAATGTCCCCCTCCGAAGTATCTCAGGTATTCACCTATGGATGCCGGGGTGCAGATTTCGCCCTGGTTGAAGGGGTACGGGGTTTGTTTGAAGGGGCAGACGCACTTACAGATGTTGGAAGTACCGAAGCAATCGCACGTGCTCTTAACCTACCGGTTGTGCTGGTGATCAGTGCCCGGAGTATTACCAGGAGTGCGGCGGCCGTTGTAAAAGGTTTCCAGGCATTTTCACCGGATATCCAGATCAAGGGCGTCATCCTCAATAATGTCATGGGAACAAAACATGCTGATAAAGCAACTTCAGCGATAGAGCATTACTGCAAGATCCCGGTTATTGGCGCCATCCCACGTATGGAGGAGATGGAACTCACCATGAGGCACCTCGGCCTGGTGCCATTTATAGAACGACAGGGGAGCAGTGAATTTGAAAAGAGAATAGAAAAAGTCACCGGTTTAATTGAAGAGCATGTATCGCTGGATGCACTCACCAGCATCGCAGCTGATATCCCGGGCCTGCCTGAAGGTGTGCCACTCTTTCCGAAAGAACATGTAACAGACACCCGGATCGCTGTTGCCCATGACGAAGCGTTTAATTTTTACTATTCAGACTTGTTTGATGTCCTGCCTGCACTCGGGGCAGAGGTGATACCATTCAGCCCGGTAAGGGACCCGTTACCTGATGCAGAAGGCTATATTATTGGTGGTGGCTATCCGGAATTATTCCTACCCGGACTTGAATCAAACACCCGGATGCGTGAGGCGATTCGTGAGCAATCTGATAATGATGTGCCGATATATGCGGAGTGCGGCGGGCTGATGTACCTGACCGAACGTATTCGCCTGATGGAAGGATGGCAGGGCCTTTCACAAGAACGGGTGTTTGAAATGGCAGGTGTTTTTACTGGTGAAACGCGGATGCCCGCTCGTCGTGTCGTCAGTTATGTTGAGGGGGTAAGTACAGATGGCTGCCCACTTGGGGGCGGGAATTTTAAGGGACATGAATTTCATTATTCTGATGTCTGCCTGGCCCCTGAAACGAACTATGCCTACAGGCTCACCCGGGGTACCGGGATTCATGGAATGTACGATGGCGCTGTTACCGGACAGACCCTTGGCAGTTATACGCATCTCCACCCGGTGCCGGGAATCGCGATGTTCAGGCATTTTGTAGGGAGATGCCGGACCCGTACCTGATTTACAATCGCCTGCTACCTGTATTTCCCACCTTGCATTTTTCAGCCGATGGCTGTATCTGATTCCGGCCTCCCGGGGTGTAGTACAGCCGGATAATAGTACACACAATTGAGAGGTAAAAAATACTAGAAAATGTACAATATAAGTTATGCAGATCTATATCGATGGCCAGTTTTTGCCGCGGGAACAGGCAAAGATTTCTGTATTTGACCACGGACTTTTGTACGGGGACGGTGCTTTTGAAGGGATCCGTGCATACAACGGAAAAGTATTCCGTCTCATGGAGCATGTTGACCGGCTGTATGATTCGGCAAAGACAATCGACCTTACCGTTCCACTGTCGAAAGAAGAGATGGCACACGTCATCCTCGAGACGTTACGAAAAAATAACCTGAAAAACGGATATATTCGTCCGATTGTAACCAGGGGCGTTGGCGACCTTGGCCTTGACCCACGTAAATGTGAGAAGGCTACCGTCATCTGTATCGCTATTGAATGGGGAGCGATGTATGGGGACCTCTATGAAAAAGGTCTGGTAGGGGTATCCGTTTCTGTCCGGAGAAATGCTGCAAGTGCCCTCCCTCCAAACGTGAAGAGTCTCAATTACCTGAATAATATCCTCGCAAAAATTGAAGCCAATTACAAGGGAGGAGACGAAGCGATCATTTTTGATACAAATGGCTATCTCTCTGAAGGGTCAGGGGATAATATCTTTGCAGTGAAAAACGGTATAATTGTCACTCCGCCTACTCTCAATAACCTCCGGGGTATCACCCGGGATGTCGTCCTTGAAATTGCCCAATCCATGGGGATTACCGTGAAAGAACAAAATATGGGATATTTCGATCTTTATACCGCAGATGAAGTGTTTGTTACCGGGACAGCTGCGGAGGTCGCACCTATTACGGTCATCGATGGCAGGAGTATTGGGACCGGGAAACCAGGGCCTGTGACAAGACAATTTATGGCCGCGTTCAAGACGATAACAGAGACTGAAGGGACACCAATCTACTGATGAGGTAAGCAGTTTTCTCCCATCCTGCCTGCTTGTTCCACAACCTATTTTTACGAGTAATAGCAAGTAGATAGAGCAACTCTATAATAACGACGCTGCTATAGTGTAGTCCGGCCAATCATGCGAGCCTCTCACGCTCGCGACTGGGGTTCGAATCCCCATAGCAGCATACCGACAAGAAGTTCGATTCCCCAC
>JBAXMF010000371.1:0-3057 GCA_037134435.1 Methanomicrobiales archaeon
GCTCATGGATGCAAGTTACCGGTTACTAACGTTATTCACCGATATTATGTCGCTATTAGGAATCCAGAATGAACCTTCTGTGACTAATATGAAAACCACGTTAGAACAAGGAATTAAACTGGCAAATCAATCCTGGATCAATAGTTGAATATTACCGAACATATTACACCATCATTGACGTATATCTGGAAAGGTTCATGACATCGGGTCATTTTTTTAATATTTATTGTTTCAATGCACTCATCGGTGAGTCATTTTGGAAGATACCGATGAAGCAGTACGAAAAGAAGCAATCAAGCGTTACATTTAGGGGGGGAAAGTACACGATGTGCTGAGCTGAGCCATTCCAGATGGGCATATATTCTACCCTGGATGTAGTCTTTGAATGCATCCAGTTCGCTTGATTTCGGAATTAGATTCTGTTTCTGTGGCATTGTATCTACCCCCAGATGGTGTCTCACTGTGCGTCGGTTGTAGCCGGTTTTGCGGGAGATCTGGCTGACGTTGTATTCCTTGTTGTGGAGATATTTCCGGATCATGTAGAACCCCTCTGGTTCACCATTGTTGTTGCCACCAAGCTAAGCCAGGAAGGTTGGCAGGTGAGGACTTTTATCCCGCTAGTGACATTATGCTACCCAATTGTAATAAAAAAGTCTGATATTGACATCTTTTCAAATAGCATGATTAAAGAGTTTTAATCGTGCTCCTCTCGATAAAAGACGAGTACCTCCGGTAAAACCAGCGTTTCACCAGCTCCACAATAATGAGATATGCCACTACAAGCCCTGCTAACACTGCAAAAAATTGAACCGGTGGGGGTACGAACCCGAAAATACTTCCGAGAATAGTGAACGGGAGGACGCAACCAATGACCACAATGGACAGGGTACTTGCCAGGAGGAACTTGCTCGGCCTGCTTTGGTAGAATGGAAATACCCGGGTCCTGATCACGAATATAACAAGGGTCTGGGTACAGATCGATTCAATAAACCAGGAAGTCTGGAAGAGGGCGGCATCTGCCTTGAATACAAGGAGGAGGATAAAAAACGTAATAAAATCAAAGATGGAGCTTATCGGACCAAATATTGTGATGAATTTTTTGATAAATTCGACATCCCATTTTTTAGGGGTATTCGCATAGGATGCATCCACATTGTCAGTCGGGATCGTAGACTGAGAAATATCGTAAAGAAGGTTGTTGAGCAGGATCTGGATTGGCAGCATGGGTAGAAAAGGAAGGAATAACGATGCGCCCGCGACGCTGAACATATTACCAAAATTAGAACTGGTACCCATGAGGATATACTTCATGGTATTTCCAAAGGTCTTTCTGCCCTCCAGCACGCCGTCATGAAGGATACTGAGATCGTTCTTTAATAAAATGATATCAGCCGATTCTTTTGCAATATCAACCGCGTTTTCAACAGATATACCAACATCGGCCTCCCTAATCGAGGGGGCATCGTTGATGCCGTCGCCCATGAACCCGACCACATGACCATTCCGTTTGAAGGCGTTCATGACCCTGTTCTTTTGAATAGGATTTAACCGTGAAAATATCGTAACATTCTCGACAACCCGTGACAATGCCTCCTGGTCCATCGGTTCTATCTCGGCGCCGGTAAGAACTCCCTTAACGTGAAGCCCTATGAGTTCACATGTTTTTTTGGTGACCAGCTCGTTGTCCCCGGTAAGGATCTTAAGTTCTATCCCTGAAGCTGCCAGCTGTTGTACAGACCCGAGTGCACTCTCTTTCGGTGGATCAATAAAGGTGACCAGTCCGACGAGGGTCATGTCCTGTTCATCGCTGACTGAATACTTGTCTTGTTTCGGATCTAGCACCCGGTAACATACAGCGAGTGTCCGGAAACCGTCTTTACTCTGGGCTTCGTAGAGTTCGTTTATCTGCATCCGGACATCATCGGCAAGGATCTCAATTTTACCATTTCTTTCGACAGATCTACAAACACTCAGCACAGATTCGGGCGCTCCTTTAGAGATGAGCAGGTGATCCGTTCCTCGTGAAACAACCACGGAGAGTCGTCTCCGGATAAAATCAAACGGGATTTCATCTATTTTTTGATATCCTTCAATACCCAGGTGACGGAAGTTAACAATTGCAGCATCGAGCGGGCTTTTCAATCCGGTATCAAAAAAACTGTTGATATAGGAATAGAGGAGGACTTGATCACTGTCGTTTCCTTCGATATCGATGTGTTTTATGAGCGAAATCTTGTTCTCGGTCAGTGTCCCCGTCTTATCGGTGCAGAGTACATCCATGCTCCCGAAATTTTGTATAGATTCAGGGTGCTTGACAATCGCCCCTTTTTCAGACATCGCGATGGAACCCTTTGAAAGGTTCAGAGACAGTATCATGGGGAGGAGTTCGGGGGTCATACCGACCGCAAGGGCGACTGAGAAGAGAAGAGACTCCAGGATCCCGTGCCTGAACAGTGTATTGACAAAAAATACGAATATGACGAGGGAGAAAATGAATTTCGACATCAGGTAACTGAATTGCTTCAAGCCACGCTCGAATTCAGTTTCGGGGGGTCGGTCGATTAATGTCTTTGCGATTTTACCAAATTCCGTAGAAGGTCCGGTCTTTGTGATCATCGCCGTTGCGCTACCACTCACGACCGAAGTACCCAGTAAAATATAATTACCTGCTTCCGTGATTGGTTTTGTCGAATCCCCGAGATCCGCATTCTTTTCGATAGGAAACGGTTCGCCTGTTAATGCCGACTGGTTGACAAAAAAATCCCTGGCCATTAACACCCGGGCGTCAGCAGGGACAAGGTCACCTGCTGACAGGGAGACCACATCCCCCGGGACAAGGTTGGTGATAGGAAGTTCCCGCTGGTCCCCATCCCGTAATACTGACGCCTGTGAGATGATCTTCTGCCTGAGTAGTTCCGCGGCATTTCCCGCCTTGTATTCCTGGAAAAAGTCAAGAGTTACACTTGCAATAATGATTACAAAAATAATTGTGGCATCAACAGTCTGGCCGAGAAATACCGATATCGTCGCGGCGATGAGCAGGATTATGACCAGGAG
>JBAXMF010000372.1:0-3054 GCA_037134435.1 Methanomicrobiales archaeon
CGAAATATGCCTTGACCTGCGGCTGGAACAGGTAATAAAGGATGATTGCTGCGATAATTATCCCCAGCAATGCACTCAAACCGGTCGTGAGCAGGCTTACGATGCCGATCAGGATACTGATGGCCGAGAAGATTACCCCGACGATCCAGACCCAGGGCCAGGCCTTGAAACACCCAATCCCAAGGAGGAGATCAATAACACCAATGATGAAAGCAATAACCCCAAGGGCTGCGCCCATGCCACCGAGGCCGGCGGCGCTTAAGACTGCCCCCCCGATGACCCCGCCGATAATTGCAAACAGTCCACCGATAATCCACAGAATTCCTAGGATTGTTACTCCTAACGGTCTTTCCGACATCATAGTTCATTCATTGGGATGCATTTATGTGTTCCCATTTGAGAGAAAAGGAAATGCAGGGATTTATTTGAGGGGATCATTGTGGACCCTTGGAAAACTTACTGGTAACGATCGGGTAGCAACGGTGCATGGGTGAGTGTTCATTATCCATGAGCCCCATGTCCAGGATAAAAAAAGGAATGATTACCCTTTTCGGGAAACAACGAACAATCCAAGCCCTATTTCCATTACTACGATCATCGCAGGCAATCCCGCCTTGGTCGTGGGAACCGGGGCAGGGGGTACAGACTGGGTAACAACCGGTGTCGTTATTGTGGTTGGTGCAGGGGTATTGACTTGTACAGACGTCGGGGGTTGTGTAACGGTGATGGTGACCTGTGACGTTACAGGTGGTGAAGTCATTACCTGCTTCGTCGCAGTGGGGGTCGATAACCGGACCAGGGTGGCCTCAACGCGTACAGGTCCATAACTGGCCTGGTCCGGACCTGTATTCACCGTCGCGGTGTAATCCTTATAGCCGTCTAGGGTCACTTTCACCACATGACTACCATCTGTAAGACCGCTTACTTCGTTTTGGGGCACTGTCCCGGTTTTTCCGCGAAGTGTTCCGTCCACATAAATATCAGCACCTGATGGAGCAGAGTTCACCTGGATAGTCCCGTAATAAGGATTTTTTGACAGGGCCTGGAAAACGGTGTTCGGTTGTCCCTGCATTACGATAAAATTCTCATTTTTATAACTAATGTAGCCGGGTTTTGTGATTTTAAGGGTATAGGTCCCTGGTGGTACCTTCTGTATATCAGCAGGGGTTATGCCACTATACACCCCGTTATTCAGGGTAACTGTGGCACCTGTCGGGTCACTATTAACCACAACGGTCCCATAATACACGTCTGGATTCACGATTACTTCTGCAGTGGCTGAAATGACTGATCCCAGGAAAAATATCAGTAATATACCAAACAAAAAGAATTTTTTCATGCTTAACCGTAGAATAGAATATCCCGTTCTTACTTATATCCATCTGTGAGACAACCGACGTTCATGTTTTGAGAAAAATTCCAGAATATCGTAGTTTCCAAAGAGCGTACGAACCTGATTCCCTCGCGCTTTGGAAAAATATGCCTGGAGTGGGGGTGTTGAGTAACTCTCTCCGGCAGCTGCTCACACCCGCTCCTCACACCGTGTTTTGTAGTGTGCTCGTTGCTTTAGACCGTGCTGCATGGGGTAAATCAGAAGATTCCACCCATAGGGACTTGGATTATGACCCAATTGCTTTTCTTCAATTTACTTCACCGTTCACACCAGGGGCAAGCCCGGTGTTACGGGTTTGGCAGTAGTTGTTTTTGGTTCCGGTACGGTAGTGCGGAAGCATAGTCATACAAAAGCGAGACGCCTGGCCGCCTGGCCCAGGTGGGACCTGATAGAATGATATATCTGACGAACGTGTAGTCTCTTCCGAAAATTAACCGGGCCATGATGAAAATTTTCCAGTTAATACCGTTCGCGCCCCCAGGCATTAGTTAAATCAGAAATCCAGAGTATTACCTTATTCACTTGTTCAACGTACCTCTGAGTATTTCCCCCTATCCATTGATCAGAACATCAGTTTATATTCATTCAGATAAGATGGGATGCATCATGAATGGTGATCCGTGGTATTCACAACGGCATAACTCAGGCCTGCATTGGACAGGTTTTCTTGTTGTTGCCTTGCTGCTCATTTGTTGCCTGGTGCCGGCTGTCGCGGCAGAACCGGTTTCTGAAAATATCAAAGCTGCCGTTGCTCCTCCTCATATTTATCCGTATACCGGGTTCAAATGCCTGGACAAGGCCCCATGTTTTGGGGGAATACTTAGTTTTACCTTGGATGATTTTGCCTATAGAAATGGCACCAAGGTGTGGCTATCAGGGGTGGATGTAAACTGGGGTGATGGAAGTGCAGTACTACATATCAATCAACCGCAAGATACTACCCGTGTTACACACATCTATAAAACACCGCAGAAGTTCGCTATTATCATCACGGGTTACGATCAGTGGTGGCCCATTCACAATTCGTATACACAACAATATAACCTGGACCTCTCGTTAATGCCAGGGGATATTCTGGTCCATTCGATTGATAAGGATTCCCCGTATTCTTCTACCCTTTCCACCTATGTCCCCGGCCATTGGACCCATTCTGCGATGTATATCGGTGACAACCAGACGATAGAATCCGGAGGCAGTGGAATAAAGATCCATTCTGTCGCTGACTGGGTCTACCCTGCCGATGAATGTGTTGCAATTTTCCGGGTCCCGGGGCTGACCGATACCCAGCGTATGGACGTGATCTGGTGGGCACTGGGGAAAAAGGGCAAGTCGTACGATTTCACGTCTTTGTTAGGCTTGAATTCAGGAAAGCAAGTGGATTTTATGACCTATGGTTGCGTGAAACGTATTTTGCCTTGTTTTAATCAGGAGTGTTGGGATCGTTTGGCGTCATGCGCAGGTGCTACTATAACGTATTATTGCAGCGAGCATGTTTGGGCGGCCTATAAAGCGAATGGCATTGACCTTGATCCCGAACCACCGGTAGGTTGCGTATACCCCATGGATCTTGTCCTGAGCAAGCATGTAACCGTGGAACTGGTGGGTACCCATATCGAAAAAATCCCGAAACGGGCGAAAGCCTATAGCACCACCGATACCTA
>JBAXMF010000373.1:0-3047 GCA_037134435.1 Methanomicrobiales archaeon
CGGCAGCTGATCAGGTCCATTTTCGTAAACGGGGGGTCCGTGATCACGTTCTGGATCGCGAAGACGACCATCTCCCGGATTTCTTTCTTTATCCGGAAGCCATTCTCCCCTTTTGTAAAGAACCGCCTCAGCCGTTCGGGTGAGACATCGATCGCGATGTTCGCCGGAAACATGCCTGACCGTGCCGTCGCGATTGCATCGTCATCGATATCTGTCGCGTAGATCTGGATCTTGAACTCCTGCTTGATCTCGTTCATGTACTCGGAAAAGAGCATCGCGATGGAGTAGGCCTCTTCACCGGAGGCACATCCTGGTACCCAGACCCGGAAAATATAATTTTCAGGTTTCCCTTCAAATATCCGGGGCAGGGCCTCTTTTGTCAGGGCGGCAAACGCTTCTGTGTCCCGGAAGAAACTGGTTACGTTGATGAGCAACTCCTTGAACAGGACCTGGACTTCGGCAGGGTTCTCGTGGAGGTAACGGGCGTACGCGTCCGTATCCGCAAGGGTGTGTACCACCATCCGCCGCTCTATACGGCGCGATATCGTACTTTTCTTGTACTGGGAAAAGTCATTGCCGGTCTTCGACCGGAGCAGCATCATGATCCGGGTCATCGCACTGGTTACGGCGGGGACCGGGAGTGCGGGGGGAACGCCGGTATCAGCGATGGTCTTTACGTACGCGACCAGCTGTTCGGGGATCTTTTCGACCGGCAGGACGTAGGTGGCAAGACCGCTCTGGACGGCACTTGAAGGCATGCCGTCATACTTGGCAGTGGCAGGTTCCTGCACGAACGAGACCCCGCCGGCACCGTGGACTGCACGGAGCCCGAGCGTTCCATCCGATCCACTGCCTGACAGTATTACGCAGATCGCCCGTTCTCCCTGGTCCTCGGCGAGCGACCGGAAGAAAGAATCAATGGGGAGGCGCAGTCCCCGTGCCTGTTCGGGGACGCTCAGGTGCAGCGTGCTATGGAAAAGGGCCATGTCCCGGTTGGGCGGGATGATATAGACGTGGTTGGCCTGGATGGGTGTCTGGTCCTGCGCCTCGTGGACTGGCATCGTCGTATTTCTCTGGAGGATCTCGGAGAGCATGCTTGCATGGCCCGGGTCAAGATGGGGGACGAGTACAAATGCCATCCCGCTGTCGGTTGAAATCGTCTTGAAAAACAGTTCAAACGCTTCGAGGCCACCGGCGGAGGCGCCTATCCCGATGATCGGGAAGTTCACATCGGGGGGGTTCCGGGTCATGGGAACTGCAGGTCCCGGTATACCGCTGCCGGTACCGTTCGCAACGGCCGTCTTTGTTTTTTTCATTCTGTATTACCTCCTTGTAACTGATCAAGGGGACGCCCTTTTTAGGAAATGGTTCCAACGGGTACCCCTGCCCCCGTATTTCTCTATCTGGTTTCCACCTTTCAGGCGGTGAATGCACCGGAAGATGGGTGAAATGGGCCAGGACCTGGTAGTAGTCACCGGGACCAGGGTGCCGGGCTAATCCGTGGGGGGGGGCCTGTGGATTCTATGTGTCAATACGGGTTTCAGGGTATTAATCGTTGTTCATCGTAATCATCCACGGGACCCCGGAAAATTCAAATGGTCTGTAGATGAGATCGGTACTGCTGCCGGTATGGACACGTGGTACCCATGATATACAGGGATGCCTGGGATTTCGACCTGAATATGCCTTCGTTTTCCAACAGGATTAGTAGGGCCTTACGTTCAAAAAAATAGGTATATTACCCACCCCTCTCCTTTTTCAGGTTCTGACTATGCCCTGCCACTGTTGAACCTGGCCCCGTAGTGCCTGAAAGACCGGTCACCACCCCTGCAGCCACGAATGACAACCGTGTCCTCCTTGTAACCCCTGGTGTGGTGAAGAACTCATTCTTCCGGGATCAATTCCCGTTACCTGCCTGGCGCCACGCCCCGTCCGGCACCGTCATTTCGAACCGAGCCCCCGTCCCCGGCTCGCCCGTCTCGGTGATAGTCACGCCTGACAGGGTAAAAAACTCATGCACAAAGAATAAGCTGAATTTTCCTTCTCCTGCTACAACCCGGCTAAAAATACGTGCCTTTTCCCCCGCAGGGATACCCGTCCCGTCATCTTCGCAGACGATCGTGATACCGTCCGGGGTCTTATAGCAGTAAAAGGAGACGCACGTAGTTTTTTTACCGTGTGTTACCGCGTTATCAACGAGTATCTGAAATACACGGGATATTAAGGGGTCGGAATAGATAAAAAGCCCTTTGATATCGTTTTTTATGGTTATCGAAATGTCGGATGGCAGGGTAATCTCCAGGATTATCTTTTCTACGTTAAGCCACTCGGGCTTGTTGATCCCCATTTTCTGGTAATCCTTCGTATTTTTGATCAGGTTGTGGATGTTTTCCAGGACGGTGTTTTCTTTTTCGTACAGGGCCCTTCGTTCATCATCGGTCTTTGCCTTTCGGATAAGACCTAAAAAGCCCCGGAGTGCAGTGACTTTATTCTGGATATCCTGGTAGGTTACATCGTTCATGAGCGACAACTTGGCGTTCGTCAGGAGCATAATCTCTTCCACCCGTTTTCGCTCTGCATTTTCGTCCTGGAGTTTATTGACCGTTTCAGCAAGTTCTTCCGTCCGCTCCCTGACCCTTACCTCGAGGTCCTGGTTCAGTTTTTTAATCTCCTCTTCCAGCTTGAGCCGTTTGGTGATATCAAGAACAATCCCCCGGAACCCGGTAACCTTGTCTTCCTGGTAAATGAGTGACGTAAACACAATCGCCCGCATCAGGCTGCCATCAAGTCGTTTTAACGTATATGTCTCTCCAAGAGACCGGCCGCCCGACATTACTGCTGCCAGTCCCCGCTCCATCATCCCGATATTTTCCGGGGATAAATAATACCTGATATTAGTACCCCGGGCGATCATTTCTTCGGTAATGCCGAATATTTCAACGCCTGTCTTATTCACATACAGAAGATTCCCGGTGATGTCCATCTCGAAGATGATCAGCGGCATGTTCTCCGCGAGTCCCCGAAACCGGGCTTCACTCACTTTTACC
>JBAXMF010000374.1:0-3041 GCA_037134435.1 Methanomicrobiales archaeon
GCTACTGAATGGAATTGTTGAGGAAGGGGCCTATCAGACCTCGCGTCAATGGCTGGACGATATCGAACACGAGTATGGGCGGACACCGCTCATTTTTAAAAGGATGGCCGAACGGCCTGAAGTCCTCATCTCACACCTGCTGTATAAAGGGACTGTGACACAGACCAGTGCAATTGACCCGAAATATGTGGAATTAATCAGTATGGCCGTCGGAGCTGCACTCAGATGTCAGCACTGCACGGGGTACCACATGCAGGCCGCGTTAAAGATGGGTGCAACACGGGATGAGATCCTTGAAGTGATCCTCATAGCCGGGCTGATCTCCAACTCATCGGTCCTTGCGAACGCCTACCGGATTATCGATGAAAAGCTTGAACGATGTGCCCCGTGCGATAACCAGGGGATGGATATACCACATACCTGTGGACGTGAATGAACGATTAATCACCACTCCTTTTTCTCGCGTTAGCGGGGGCGGGGGTACTGTACCCGGACCCGTTTGATCCTGCAGCCCGGGATGAAAAACCCAGGCCCGGATGCCGGTCTTTTCTGACCGGTGTCCTCCCGGATGCAGGTGCAACCAGGCATTGTTTCCCCGGACCGATGAGATCTACCCTCCCGGCCATTGTTAACCCTTCCCTGACGAGGTCCTGCTTTTCATTGTCCCGATAATGCAACATCGCCCGCTGCACCTGTTTTTCCCGGCCTTTCGGGATATATACGGGTTTAAGGGTAAAAGGGTCCAGGCCCGTATAGTACATGCAGGTAGAGATGCTCATCGGGGTCGGCGTAAAGTCCTGCACCTGCTCGGTGTACAGGGAATGGTCCCGCAAGTACAGCGCAAGGGCAACCATGTCTTCCATTCTGCACCCAGGATGTCCCGACATGAAATACGGGAGGATATATTGTTCCTTCCCGGTAACCTTACCCAATGCTTCAAATTTTTGGCAGAAATGTTCGAATGACTCTTTCCCGGGTTTGTTCATCAGATCCGTAACATGGCGGGCGATATGTTCCGGTGCGACCTTGAGGTGCCCGGACGTGTGGGAAGTTACGATTTCCTCCAGGTACCCGTCCGGATCGGTATCGAAGAGGTCATACCGGATACCGGAACTGATGAACACCCGTTTCACTCCAGGGAGACTCCGCAACCGCCGGAGGAGCGTAACCTGGAGATCGTGTGCGGTTGCAAGGTTATTACAGGTGGTACAATTACGGTCAACGCATGCCCCGGTACCGTTCCATGAAACACAGGACGCCCCATACATGTTTGCCGTCGGGCCCCCGACGTCCTGGACTATCCCGGCAAACCCGGGCATCCTGATCATCGCCTCAACCTCCCGTATAATCGATTCTACACTCCTGCTCTGCACAATCCTACCCTGGTGATGCGTCAACGCACAGAAAGAACACCCTCCGAAACACCCACGGTGACTTGTTATCGAAAACCTGACCGGTTCAAGTGCCGGAACAGGTTCACGGTAAGACGGATGTGGTTTTCTCGAATAGGGGAGTCCATAGATATGGTCGAGTTCCCCAGTTGTCAGCGGTTGTGCCGGGGGATTTTGTATGATAACTGTTTTTGGATGGACCTGTGCAACCGGCCTACCCCTGAACGGGTCCTGCTCGTGGTAATGGAGAGAGAATGCCCTTGCATAGGCCTGCTTATCTGTTGATACTTCGGTGAACGACGGAAGGACGATATGACCCCCATGATCTGCACCCCGCCATTCTGATAGTGGCATCCGGTAACAGGTACCGGGGATATTCCTGAGGCTCCCAACCGGTTCCCCACGTGAAAGGGCTTGTGCAATCCCGGGGACCTGTTTCTCTGCCATCCCGAATACTAAAAGGTCTGCCGGGGCATCCGCAAGAATCGCATGACGGACTGAATCCGACCAGAAATCATAGTGTGCAAACCTGCGGAGGCTTGCTTCAATACCACCGATGACCAGCGGGGTACCTGGGAAGAGGGCATGCAACCGGTCAGCATAAACCGTGGTGGCCCGGTCCGGTCTCCGCATTCCTTTTCCGCCCGGAGAGTAGACATCGTCATTCCGGACCTTTTGTGCAGGGGTATAATTATTCACCATCGAGTCGACATTCCCGGAACTTATCCCAAAGAACAGGCGGGGTTTTCCAAGTTTCCCCAGGTCATCGGAACCTTTCCAGTCTGGTTGTGCAATTACCCCGACCGAGAACCCAGCATCCCACAGGACCCGCCCGATTAATGCCGTGCCAAACGAGGGGTGATCCACGTATGCATCACCAGTTACCAGGATGACGTCAAACTGACTGATACCCAGCTTCGCTCCCTCTTTCTCGGTCATCGGCAGAAAACGGGGTGGAGGAAGTGTCATGGTCTTTGGGATCTGGCATGATCCTATGATCGCAGGAGGACTATACATTGCAGCAGCTTCGGGCCATCTTCATCACTTCTATTTCTCATGCTTCAGGGCTGGTAGCAGCATTCCGGTTACAGGGTCAGGTCCTCTTCGCACATCAACCCCGATCAATTCGGTAATGATTGCTTCAACGATAATGTAGGTGATAGTTTCTCCCCGGAGGCAGCCTGTCAGTACCCGTTTCCCCCGACCGATGGATGCATGGATATGAAGGTGAGGCACGTTGTTATCCGGCGTGATAGTGGCCATCCCGATCACTTCCCAACCTCCGGAGAAGGATTCAACGTGCAGGTCCGGGGGAAGACAGAGGACTTCCGGCCCCGTAACAATCTGGCCGGACTCCAGCGCTCCCATAAACCTTATGTAGCCACAATTTACCTGGTGGTCCGTAAGGAACTTCACCAGGGTCGCAATAAGGTCTTCTCCATGGTCTACCCGGACAATAAAAACCCTGCCCGGTTTTCCCTCGGTATATTGCATAATGATCTTCTCATAAGCTACTACTGGTCTTGATTTAAACTAATTGATTAGACAAAATCAGGGTGCGATGATTTCGGGGCCATGCATGTTTTTTGGTTCTCTGGCAAATATCAGGGATAAATACCGGTGGCCCGCGTTTCATGACATCCCCGATGC
>JBAXMF010000375.1:0-3032 GCA_037134435.1 Methanomicrobiales archaeon
CGACAGGTGTTGCCGTGATATCTGCTTTTGTCATATTCGGATAGAAACAAGGGGAATCGTTCGCGGACGCATTTGGCGTGGCTCCCGTTACCACTGCCGGAATGGTCGCATTAACGACCGTTGCATTCTGGACCGGGGCCGTGGTGATAACAGGTGTAACCAATACGGTTACGGTCGCATTTGGGGCTATCGTCACTATGGCAGTCGGCACCGCGCTTGTTACGGCTGCAGGAATTCGTACGCTTACCGGACTCTGCAACGTTTCCACGTTACTACCCCCTGCATTTACGGATGTAAGAGTGATCGTATAGTTCCCGGCTATTGGATACGTATGCTCATAACTGGTTTTCAGGGTTTCATTCAACTGCTGACCATCACCGAAATCAAGCACGATGTATTGCGGGGCGCCCCCGCCTGAGTTAAATATCGGGTATACAGTCACGGTATGTGGTGCGATACCATCAGTTGGCGTAACAGTGAACTCAATTTTTGGGGCCTTAACTGCGGGTGTCGCAATAACCACCGGGGCGGTAGTTACGGGGAGGGTATTCTGAGCGACCTGTTGTACCGGTAGCAGCGTTGTTGGTGGCAGCGAAGTAACCGCAGGCAATGCATTTGTACCATTGGGAAAAGGCCCGCTGGCATTTTCCGCCAGCGCAGCAGGAAGGAATAACGAGAGGATCACAAGCATGGCTGCAAGAATTGTGATGAATCCGCAGCGTTTCCTGTCGTGGCCCGTAATCCTCTTATGAGATGAAGATGAGAACATGATCTTCTCTTGAAAATGTATTAATATTAATTTACTGAAATGTTCCCGGCTGACATTGTTGTCACCCTTTCTGTTTCCCCGAACATCCTGCCTGAAAAATGAAACGGCCTGATCGAATTATCCGGATAGTTAGAATAGGAGAGGATAAACCCCAGGGTAACAGCACAGCGGGGTTTCCCCCATACTCTCTGGCAATGGGTGTTGTGGTGCTAATCTAAAGGTACTCCTGGGTAAAAGTTTAGTAATCAATGTCCGCATGAAAACTCCACAACTTTCATTCGTTGAGCTTGGTGCGGATATCAGTAAAAATTTATCTTTTCCCCTACAGGTTCACCACAAAGGCCGGAAGACCACCAGTATAGTCAGACGATCCTACCGAAAGGCTCTTTTAGTGCACCACGAAACGATTCAGTATGGTGCGCTACTCAGTCACGATGGATGACCAGCTCACGGAAAAAATAGATGCTTCATCAGAAAATCAGGGCATTTCTCGTTCTGAATGGATCGGTGAGGCATGCACCACGTATCTGAAACATGGTGCTAACCAGGACATCTGGGTTCATCCGTCCGGAGAACATGCAAAAGGTGAAAAACAGGATAATCAGGGTTTGCATAATATTATCGATTATGATAAGACCTACGAAGATTTCAGGATAAAAGTTCCGGAATACTTTAATTTTGGGTTTGATGTTGTCGACGAATGGGCTAAGAAAGACCGGAACAAGATAGCGATGATCTGGGTAAACCAGAACGGTGAAGAGAAAAAATATACGTTCTGGGATATGTCGCGGCTCTCGAACCAGGTAGCCAACATGTTCATCAAGTACGGTATATCGAAGGGCGACCGCGTCCTGATCATGCTCCCAAGAGTCCCGGAATGGTGGATATTCACCCTGGCCCTCATCAAGCGGGGTGTTGTATATTGCCCGGCTCCGACGATGCTCACGCCGAAAGACCTGAAGTACCGCGTCCATACCGCTGATATCAAGATGATTATCACCAGCATGGAGCATGCAGATAAAGTAGACGAAATTTTTGATGAATGTCCCTCTCTATGCGGTCGCATGGTAATGGACGGTAAACGGGAGGACTGGATCAGTTACCCGGTAGAACTCAATTATCCCGCACCAGTCTCAACGAAACTCATTTCACTTCCCGGTATGAAAAAGACAAAGTCTACAGACCCGCTTGTAATTTTTTTCACATCAGGTACAACGGGTGAGGCCAAGATGGTCGTGCATGACCACAGTTATCCACTCGGCCATATCGTTACCGCAAGGTTCTGGCATGATATCCATTCAACAGATGTCCACTTCACGCTCTCCGACACAGGGTGGGCGAAAAGCGCATGGGGTAAACTATATGGCCAATGGCTTGAAGGCGCCTGTATTTTTGTGTATGATATCCGGAGCAGGTTTAATGCAACAGAAATCCTCCCGTTAATCGAAAAATATGGTATCACAACCTTCTGTTGCCCTCCGACTATCTACCGGATGCTGATCCTTGCTGACCTCGATAAATTCGATTTTTCCGAGCTCCGTCATTGTGTCAGTGCCGGTGAACCTCTGAATCCCGAAGTAATAAAGGCCTGGAAAGACTCCACCGGGCTTACGATCTATGAAGGCTACGGGCAGACCGAAACGGTGCTCTGTATCGGTACGTTCCCATCGATGAAACCGAAATTCGGTTCCATGGGTAAACCATCACCGGGCTGGCATATCGAACTCCATGATGACGATGGAAAACCGGTCGCTATCCACCAGGAAGGCAGGATAGCAATCAAAACAAATCCGAAACCGGTTGGCATGTTCGATGGGTACCTCTACAACGATGAAGAAAACAAAAAGGTGTTTGTCAACGATTTCTACTATACCGGCGACAAGGCCTACATGGATGAGGACGGTTATTTCTGGTTCATCGGCAGGGATGATGACGTAATAAAGGCATCGGGGTACCGTATCGGCCCGTTTGAAGTTGAAAGTGCCTTAATCGAGCACCCGGCAGTCCAGGAAGCGGCGGTTGTCGGGGTCCCAGATGATGTCAGGGGAATGATTGTCAAGGCATTTATTGTGCTGGCCCCCGGGCACAATCCATCCGATGCACTGGTAAAAGAATTACAAAACCACGTCAAGCATGTCACCGCACCCTACAAGTACCCAAGACTGATAGAATTCACCGTGACGCTGCCAAAAACCATATCCGGGAAGATCAGGAGAAAAGAATTGCGGGATCAGGAGTTTAAAAAATACCAGGATGGACAGGG
>JBAXMF010000376.1:0-3025 GCA_037134435.1 Methanomicrobiales archaeon
CGAGGCCATCGCATCAGGGGAACAAAACAGAAAATCCCTGGCAGATAATCTTGAAACTGTACGGACTGAAAAGAAAAAATCCGATGAACAGTTAGCTTCCGTTTTAACCCAACTCGCAGCAGCACACGAGGCCGTTGCAGCAGGGAAACAGAAACAAAAATCCCTGGCCGATGATCTTGAAATAGTCAGTGCTGAAATGAAAAGATCAGAACAAACGACAAAAACCCTGTCCACTGCATTGGACCAGGCACATTCTGATATTGAAGCTGAGAAACACCTGCGCCGTACCGCTGAAGAGACCTTATCCAGGACAACCCGGGAACATGACCAGGCATTCAGATCTCTCCGTCAGGAGTACGAGGGTGTACAGGCAAATCTTGATTCACTCAACGTGACTCTTGCGCAACGGGAGCACGACCTTGCTGCAACAACAGCGATCCTCGCCACGCTTGAAAAAGATCTGGATGCTGCAAAAACCAGGAATCGTGCACTTCTGGAGGCATTGGACCTGGCAGCACAGCACCGGGTACAATCCGGACAACCGTCGCGCTCTTCTGCCGATGAACCGGGACCAGGTGAAAGCAGGCCTGAAACTGAACGGGGAATATACCATACCGTTGAAGAAAAAACAATTGCTGATACGGTGCAACAAGAAGATCCTGGACAGGACCACCGAATCACTCATGAACAGATGGACCCTGCGGCGGCGGTTCATGAACCAAACCAGACCCAACAACCCCACTCCCAGTCAGAACTGGTAACTACACCAAACAAGAACGTTCAACTGGTGATTTCAAAAGAACCGGGCCTCCCCGTGCCGGTGGAACATGTAAATCAATCGATTACCACGGAATTATCTCCCGGATTGCAACAATCCCCCATCTCCAGGGAAGACCCATCACCAGGTGAACCGTCAGGGGATATACCCCGTATCTTCTCCGGTGTGATCCCCCGGGTATCAGAAATTTCCGGTTCAGACAACATATTTTGGGAACAAGACCCCGCAGCAAAAAAAGTTTCGCCATCACCAGGACCTGTCAGAGCGGATGGACCTGCAGAAGAAAAAACAGTTTCGGAATATTCACCGGCAGAATCCCCTGCGGTTGATGGTGAAAACGATCTGTCAACTCCGGGTGATTTCGCCGAAGTTGAAAATGAGACGGTGATAGAGCAGGAAGGTCAGGGTGATGATGTAGCAGGCGAGGGAGACTCCGATGAAACACCCGGAGATCCCGGCGGGCAGGCCCTTCCCGGCGCTACCTCGTTTGACCGCACCCAGTGGCTTGATCTCCTCAAGTGGGCACGTCATTCAGGGGCCCTGTCCCAGGACCAGCGGCTTAAGATTATCAGGATGGGAAGGCTGGTCCAGAAAGGCAGGAAACTGACAAACAAACAGCAGGACCAGGTCAGGGAGATTCTTGCATCCGTCAATGCACTTGGGTACCGCACCCGGTGAACCGTCATTCTTTTTCAAACTAGCGTTACGGTCAGCCCCCAACATCCTATAATAGATGGAGCAGCTGACGACAGCACGTACCGGGCGGCCTGCCTATTTAAATAATAAGACTTTTCTAGCTCTCCGGGACAAGCCCACATCCAGACATCCCAACTTTATCCCAAAAACCAAAAAAACTACCGATTTAAGCCTGAATTCCCGGGCCGTCACCTTTAAGGGATAGCATTACATCAACCCACCCGACTAAATCCGTTATCGTTCGTTTAAATCGCTCGCATTTTACCCCTTTTCCCCACGGTACCAAAGGGTGCTATTTTAAGCGATTTAAATCGGATTCGGCCAATAATTAGCCTTACTTATAGCCTCATCATTTTCCCGGACCCCCTAAACATCACCATTTACACCTCGGAATCACCCGTTTCCGGGTGTTTCGCGATTAGTAGTATGACCCCGGAGAGAAAACAGTGACGACCGACATGGTATCAACCCGCTATACCCGACCCCTTTACAATTCGTGCCGTTCCATAACCCGGGCAACCGTTATCACGGGTCTTGATCATCAGGAGAGTATCCAGTTGTGATAACCAGATCCCTGGCAATTGAATATTCTGCCCGGCATTTAATTCCGCATTTTTGTGGATTTCAGGGAGACAAAGGATAATACTGGAGAAGTGGAAATCTGCTGAGCCGTTGGACAAAAAAAGAGGGTTATCAACGGTCCTGGATGATGAACAGATGGTACATGGGAACCTGCATTAAGGATTATTTCTGCTTCTGCCTCTTTAAACGTTCAGAGTCCTCTATCAGTTCAGCGTCATCAGGATTTAGAAGAAGCGCTTTCTCAATAGGATTCGAGGGCATTATATCGGTCGGGCTCCCCGAGCACGTTGCCACGGTTATTCCATGCAGCGGAATCCTTTGGACTGATCTGAATCGCTTTGTCGTAGGATTAAAAGATCGTCATCAACCAAAGGGTCCCATCAAAATCGGAAGATTTATGCCTACCCCTAACGTTTGCTCACATAAACGCCCAAGTAGCATAACAAAATTTACAACCGGCCGACTCATGTAACAATAGGTTCGGACGTCCGGGGAAACCGCAACCGAACCCAAGAAAACGAGTGATCACCAGTGGATATCATTGACATGCAAAACCCCAACGGACAGTTGACCGGAGCTGCTGCTGCCGGCACTGATCACCCCGGGGAGGTTCTGAAAGCGGAACTTGAACTGGGCAGGCTGCTCTTTCAGGCCGGTGCACCAGGCCAGAGAATTCTCGATTCAGTGACCTTCCTGAACGAAAAACTGCAGGGTGGACGCCTGCATGTGTTTCTCGGCTTCGAGGCCATGGTCATCACCCTTGAGCATGGTACGGAACACCGGGTAGCCATGTGTGATTATCCCCTGCCTGTTTCGATGAATGCCAACGCCATGGTAGAGATCAGCCGGTACTTACACGCCCTGCCGGACGGAAAAGACCCATCATCAGTCCTCCATGAGCTGCAATCGCTGAACCTCCGGCACCACGTCAATACCATTCTGACATTTGCGGCAATCACTTTTTTCACG
>JBAXMF010000377.1:0-3017 GCA_037134435.1 Methanomicrobiales archaeon
AATGTCAGAAGGAAAGATAGAGAGATAGGAATGGAACATGCGATCGAATTACTGGCGAATTGTGAATATGGGGTTCTATCCACTGTAGGAAAAGACGGCCAGCCGTACGGTGTGCCTTTGAGTTATGCATATAAAGATAATCGCATATATTTTCATTGTGCCCTTAACGGTCATAAAATTGAAAATATGGAAAACAATCCACAAGTTTCCTTTTGCGTTGTAGGAACAACAAAAGTTTTGCCAGAAAAATTCGGCACCGAGTATGAAAGTGCAATGGCGTTTGGAATCGCCTCCGAGGTGTTTGGACCCGAACGGTATGGTGCCCTTCTGCTGCTCTTAGAAAAGTATTCTTCTGAGTTTATCGATCAAGGGAAAAAGTATATTGACCAAAAAGATCAAGCCACAAAAGTCTTTAAAATTGAGATTAATCATATGAGCGGGAAAGCTCGCAGATAAAAAATAAATGCCTAACAAATCGAATCGGCCTGTTTCGCCTTGCTCTCAGGTCATCCTCGTCCACATTATTCTCTGTTTCTTTTGGTAATTCGTAACTTTTCTCTGCGTTCCCGATGATTGCTTCGTAGATGAACAGGAGCTCGGCTTTGGTGGTCTTTCATCAAGTTCAATCTTATTGACGACAAATACAAATGGTGAGATGTCCGGTCATATTAATGTCCGGTCATATTAATTGACATACAAGGCTGATCTTCTTATACTGCCCACCACGAGCAATGTCTGATCAAATCAGAAAAGGGAGGAAGTCATGCCAAAACATAGAGTTGTCGGCATAGTTTGTCTTTGTTGCATGCTGGTTACTACACTTGCATTTGGCGCTGCGGCAAGCAAGACTAATTCGTATGAGAGCGCTATTACCACAGCTCGAAGCCAAATCTGGCAGGCCATCAACAGCGGCAAATGCGGGAGTGCTACCGCTGCAATAACGGTCAATGGCAAGGTCGTTTATGCCGAAGGCTTTGGTATGGCAAATAGAGAGAAGAGTATCCCTGTTACAACAGCCACGCTCTTTAATATCGGTTCAATAAGTAAGGTGTATGTAGCAACTGCCATCATGCTACTTGTTGATGACGGCAAGGTCTTGCTCGATAAACCGGTAACGGACTATCTTCCGGAATTCAAGATGGCTGACGATAGATATAAGAAGATCACCGTAAGAATGCTGCTAAACCACGTATCTGGCTTGCCGGGGACCGAAGTCTCGAATTCCTTCGGGTTCAAGTTTGATGACAAAATAAAGCAGGAAACCATCAATACACTGTCCCGCGCACATCTCAAGCATGCCCCGGGAGCAATGGCTGTGTATTGTAATGACGGGTTTACCTTGGCGGAAATGATCGTGGAGCGGGTAAGCGGGGAGCGATACATAGACTTCCTCAATGAAAGGATCTTTAAGCCCCTGGGCCTGAAAAACACAGGCATCGGCGTGGGTGATATCATGGGTAAGCCGATGGCATTGTATTACGACCCGAAAACCGGGAAAATGCATCCTCCTGAAACACTCTCGATCTTGGGGGCCGGCGGACTGTCAGCGACTGCCGTGGAACTCTGCCGTTTTACAGATGCCTTTTCAGCAACAGGCAAACTCCTGAAGAAATCGTCCCTTGCCGAGATGAAGAAGACACAGCCTTCCGCGTTCTGGGGCAAACTGAGAAATCCGGAAATTTCGCTTGGGCTGGGTTGGGATATGACAGGCCTTCCCCGGTATGATGCGGCCGGAGTCAAGGTATTGGGCAAGAGCGGCGGCACCGGAAATTACTCTTCGATGGTTTACACGGTTCCCAACAAGAGAATATCGGTTGCCGTTGTTGCTGCCGGCAGGGATAGCGGCGCGATGAAAATAGCGCTGGAAATGCTGGATGAGGTGCTGGTTGAGAAAAAGCTCATTCCAAAAGAAGGGAAGAACGTCTTTATTCCGCCAAAAGCGCAGCAATTACCGCAGGATCATGTTTCCTTCAGCGGTTATTATGCCAGCGACTCGAAATTCGTGCAAGTCGTGTTTGACGAGGAGAAAAACAACGCTACCCTGTTCATGTTTAAGGAACGGGAAAAAGTGCCGGTAACCACACTCGTCAATAACAATGGCTATTATTACGATGCCACAGGTAACCGATCCTATTTTGCCGACATAGGTGGAGAAAGTTATTACGTGAATTCACTGGCCATGCTCGGGATTGATGTGATCGGGATGCAAAAAATGAAACCAGTGGAAAAACCGAAAAGCCTTAAGATCAATATGGATGGCAGGGTTTGGTTGCGGCGCAACGTTTCTCCTTTGGAGGGGATCATTGTCGTGGAATCGCATTTTGTAAAATCATTGCTGTACAAGAACCTGCCGGGATACGTAGCTTTTATGGGCATTAAAAGGATCGATTCCCCTGAGTTCGCAGGTATGCCCTTTGACGCTATCCGCGACCAGACAGAACTTACTCTTTTTGAAAAGCATGGCGCCACATGGGCATGGGTTTCGGATATTTTATTTAGCCCAGCAGAAAACGTCGTTGCACTAACAATCGGAGCGAATTCCTTAAAAATAGGGAGCGATGTATATAACGAGTGGATGGTAGCAAATGAAGACCTGGTTTTAAGTTTCACAAAACCTAAACGGGGGAGAATCATCATATTCTCTCCCGACGATACCACAACCTATGACAGCGCGCTCGATACAGGCGATGCGTATGCCGCCAAGGGTAGCTACATTGAACTTGCTGGTTTTGTAGGCGATGTTTTTGCGGTCAAAGCCAAGCCGACAGTGACAGGTGAAAAGAAGTAAAAGATTCTATTCATTTCTTCGCGCAAGCGAGTATAAGTGAGGGCGAAGCAATCTCAAATAAATGTTAAGGCTGTATGTTGAGTCCACAATAGTGCGGGACGGTCGTGTTCTCGCCCATGGCGTCTCAACAATCACAGTGCTTGGCGGTGTAAAGTAATTAATTTCTCTTTTGCTAAAGGAAAACAATTCATGGAAGTTAAGAATCAACATTACCGACAAGTTATTGAGG
>JBAXMF010000378.1:0-3004 GCA_037134435.1 Methanomicrobiales archaeon
TCAGAGGGTATATCTCAACTATCAAGAAGCATAATCTCCCTCTCATGTCCTCTATAGTGGGAGCCTTAGAGAGAGCGCCGTTCATGCCATCAGCCGCTCACGGATCACCCTGAACAGTTACGATAATGTTTCATATTCACATTTTAATAGATGGGGTTATTTATTTTAACAATTACTATTTGACTGGGATTCACTCCGGGGAAAAAATGGGTTATGTGTTATCCAATTTCAGGACTATCGTTTGGAATTTAAGGAAAGACCAGCTACTTGCGGTTTTAATGTTAATTATCCCGGTCAATATTTTTTTTAGTGCCCGGTTCAATGGATTTGGTGCCCAGTTCCCACTCTTTCGCACCGACGGAGACAATTTTGTGTATTCAATCGTACCAATAACAGAAGATTTGAATTTTGTAACGCTCTGGCTGGTACTGTGGATTTTTGGGGTGGGAATTTTAATTTCCGGGATTATCCTTTCGTTTCTTGAGCAGGAGAATATTCGACAGAGTTTCAGAAGGACGGGCATCTTACTTGCCGTATCAGGAATTTTTTTCATTCTTTCGGTTATGTTGCAATATAATTTCAAATTCAGCAGACAGGAAATTATGATAATTCCACTTGGCATACCGGTGATGATGCTATTAGGCTGGTGGATTTATAGGGACGCCAACAATCAGTCCCCAAATGGTCCAACAAGGTGAATGGGTGTACACGTATGCAGTGTAATTTTGACGGGGAATCAATCGGTTGAGCATTTGGTCCCGGATACCGGGGCGATATTACACCGCAAGAAAACGATTTTAAAAGAATATTATCCTTTCAACCCTGGTGCAAATGGCAGTCAAAACGGGAATGCCACTCTTCTTACGTCGAGTAATACTTCAATTGCGGGGGTGTTCGAGACAGTTGACGGATGTAGTCCGGGTGGCAATTGCCTCCCGGGAAAATCAGGCAGATTGGGTTTTTACCGGTCCTGCAATATGACCTCCTTTTGTAAAGCAGACTTTCGTTGTTTCATTCACTAGCTGAAATTATCACAGGGTCTTTTAATGAGGAAAAGACCAAACGAGATGTGAAAAGTCCAAAAAAAGGTTATCCTGTTTTTCTCATGAACAGGAATACTGCAACACCGCTGATCGCAAGTGCGGACAAAACACAAAGAGGGCTGATTGGTGATTTTGTTGTCGGTGTCGGAGTCGCGACGGGTGAAAGCGCCGCGTTGACCTGGATCGATTGTCCGGGGGTCACCTTTCCTGTGGTGGTATAGGGTGTGTACCCGTCCATTTTAATGGTCAGGGTATAACTCTGGGTCGTATCCAGTGGGACGTTCTGGAAGTTCAGCGGGGTCATACCCTTGTAGATGTTATTAACATAAACATCCGCACCTTCGGGCGAGGACATTATCTCGGCACTTACCGTTCCAGCAGGCTGGGACCCTGATGCCTGAAGCGTCGCAGCAACCTGTGCGGTCTGCCCACCGACAATCCCGACTGAGGTCGTGTAGTCAACGTACCCGCTTTTCTTCAGGATCACCGTGTAGGTAGCGGCCGTAAGATCGGTAATATCGAGCGGGCTCCCGGACTGGGTCGTAACGCCCTGGTAATTACCATTGAGATAAACGGCTGCACCTGACGGCGAAGAGGTTACGAGTAGGTCTCCCGTGCCGGGGTTTTGCACCGGGACCAGGGTAACGCTTGCATAGGTTGTCTGCTGGGGGTTAACACCGTAGGTATTGGAGAAGGTCTGGTAACCTGCCAGTTTAAGCGTCACCGAATGTGAGCCTACCGCAAGGCCACCGACAATCTGGTTCGTTTCACCCTGGTAAATGCCGTCAACATAAAGTCCTGCACCGTTTGGAGTTGAACTCATCGATAGACTTCCGGTCTGCACATTCTGGATAAGATTTGCAAACACATTGGAGGTCCCGCCGCTTGTCACCTGAACATTACTGTTCGAATATGCCTGGTACCCGGGCATCGTGACCCGCACATTATGCCACCCGGGGGCCACGTTATAGAATGTCCCCGGGGTGACCAGCGAGTCCTGTCCGTTATCAAGGACCGCGGTCGCTCCCTGCGGGGATGACCCGACGTAGATGTTCCCACCCTGGGGCGCAACAGGTGTCAGTGATGCATAAATGTTTACTGTTTGTCCGGCTGCAGGATTTCCCGGAACTGACTGTGTCCAGGACTGGTACCCGGTTGCCGTGACGACAATGGTGTGGCCCGGGGTACCGGTGGTACTTACATCAACGATGACCGGGGATGTTCCAACATACCTGCCATCAAATGTGACAGAACCGGTCGGGCTCGACTGGATACTATAATATCCCTTTTGCTCGCCTGGTTGGGGCATGACCGGTCCTGGGCCCAGTGGCAGCTTTGTGACTTCGGGCATGATCGGACCTGCGCCCATTTGAAACCCTGTGGCTGTTGGAGAGACAATATCTGCCCCATATCCCGCGCTGATTACCACCGCAAGAATGACAAGGGCACCGATAAGAATGGAAAACCGCATGATATACGTCCGTTTGTAATCAGAATTTATAAATTTGGCGGTACCTCTTCGGGGTGAATTGCTCAAACGTATGAGTGCTGTAGAAAATTATCGTTGAAATCGCAATACGATTTTGTCAAACAATTTTCAAAGGGTCTTCTTCACTCCTTTTGCGTTTCTTTATTCTTTCGTTAATTGGTTTGAACCGTGGGTTGCAGTTGGTATAACGCAATACAGGCCCGCAATATTATCTCTTCACCTCTGCAACCACCCGGTAATATTACTGGCAACCATTCGGTATAACCGCCTCAACTCCCCCACACAACTAACCGCAATTAATAACCCCTGCAAAATCCCGTATTCTTACTACCCATGAACACGTGCACCATCCGCAACTACGGGCTTACCTACATCGTCGTGCTCATCCTCTGCCAGCTGTTTGACTATGCCACCTCCAACACCCTGTCCTTCATCAATCTTGCCCATCCGATGGAGATTGGGCAGATAATTC
>JBAXMF010000379.1:0-2991 GCA_037134435.1 Methanomicrobiales archaeon
ATATCAATTGCTGTAGCATATATTACCTCGCAAATTCGAAAATATTATTAAGTTGACAAGATTTATAGGCTTCTTTTCATGTAAAATGCCCCCCCAATTAGGTCATGACAATTAGGCATTGCTATGGGCGACGGCGGAGGGATGACCTCTCTCAACCTCAAGCAAAGGGATAATGGGTAAAAAATAGGAGGTATCCTCTGAAACTTGACTCATAGCAAAAGTGAGAAAGATTCTTGACGCTACCGATGGATCAACTGCCTTTTTTAAAATAACCACCATGACCGCATGTCGGTCACAACGAAGGATGAAAACAGCTTAAACCGATTATGTGATTAAGCTACAAGGGATAAAGGTCGTGATACCAACTGAAGCTATTAAGCACGTAAATAACATGACCATATCCAGTGTGCACAACAAACTATCGACTCCTTATGGAGACCACGAATGTCAATGGGCGTGAAAAACTTACCAGTTTAGGAACAGTATTCATTGTTCAGAGTGTCCTTTTTGCATTATTCCGCAGATCCTTCCCTTGAGATTTTGCCTTTAACCCATATTTCGCACATAACTTCCTTTGTGGTTGTGTAATTATCCAGACTACTGATTATCCAGACCTGATTCCGCGGTTCTATGGTGGAGCCTGTGTAAAGCATGCAGGCTGCACATTCAGGGCATGCAGATAGGCAAGCTGGACCTCATCAAGTGGCGAAAAGAGAAAGCGACGACCATTTTTGACACCGCCCATTACGGGAGAAAACTTGGATGCCATCATGAAGGACGTCGGCTTGGCTGTCGCACAGTTGTTCCAGCCCGGCAGGATTGTTCTTTCCTTCTTGATTTTCATCCGCATGGTTCTTTCCATCAGGCGCCAGACAAGAAGAGCAATAACCATTACCAGGCCCAGAGCTTCGATGCGCCGGGGTTTCTTGAGGAACACATCATTGACGAAGAGTGGCTCCTTGAGAAAACCGAAGTTTTTCTCAATGCCGTCCTGTTCCTTGTAGAGCGTAAGGATATCTATCCCACTCTTTTGTTCTTTGGGCACATTGGTAAGCAGGACAAAACAGCCGGCTTCCTCCCGTAACTGCTGCACGGCATCCGTATTCTCGCGCACCTCACAGGACAGGCGGTAGCGCACCGCCCTTATCTGGCGAGGCATATCCCGGCTTGGTCGGCCACGACCATAAATCGGCCGTTCTCCAAAGGTAAAGGTGATATGATGCAAGGAGCTGTCCTGAAGAGACTGCACTGCCGCTTCGGCGTCGGGCAGGCAGAAGAACTCTTTCTTCTCAATCTCCTTGAGCCTTGCCATCAGCGCCTGTCTGTCATTACGGACAGCCTTTTCGATCCGCTTTTGCCGGCGGCGATCATGGGCATCGGAATGCACTACCACGGCCCGGTAGGTTCTTCCATAGAGAGTGACGTTCTGCTCCTGAAAACGATAGCTGGCGCAGATATCCTTGCCGCTTACAACCCGATGGTTGAGCCGCCCCACTTCCTGCCAGGAATCGGGGGCAAGAGCCTTACTTATGAGTTGTCCGCATGCGCCAAAGTTTTCCGGCAGCCGGGTGATGAAGAGGATACTGTCATGCATGAGAGAGAAGTTCTTTTGGGTGGCCAAAGCAGAATCTGCAACATAGATGAAATCCTTAATTGACACCCCATGCCGGGCCATGATCCGTGGAAGATCTCCGATGAGCGTCCCATTGGTTTTCTTGTCCGCAGCATTGCCGTTCAGGATCGCCGCATGGCAGGGAAGATTACCCTCCGCGCACAGCAACGAGATGATGAATTGCTTGAGATCGGGCCGCTTGTCCTTGCTGAATCCATGTCTGATATGGAAGGGATCTTTTTCCGATGGTCGATATTCACCCCACACGCTGATCGAAGTGGTGTCATGATGCACCACTTCGCAGTTCACGCCGAAGTTTTTAAAGGCTTGAATACAGACCTCGGAGAATATTTTCCAGGTTCCGTACGCATGGACACGGTCCAGGACACGCCCCAGGGTGTCGTCACCCAGTTGATCTGCCCGGATGCCTTCTCCCAGGAGCACCTCGACATCCCGCATACGGAAAAATTCCTCCACCCGGTACAGCGGTGAACGTCCGCACAGGACGTTCATCACCAACCCCAGGAGCACCTTACCCGGACTTATCTTCATGCCGCAGACCAGAGCACTATCGAGTGTCTCCACCAAGCCCATCCGGTTCGCATACTCCTTGACGATAGGCAGGTGGGACAAACTGAAGCTATCCACGCCTACGTATCCTTCAGGCCAAAAGTGTTAGGTCCTGTCCTGACAAAGGGAGCGCCCTTCTTCAGCTTTTTGATAAGCGCCGAGACTACCGACTCGCGGTCCAGTACTACGCCATGCTGTTCACCCGCCAAGCGGATAATCTCAGATATATGCAACGGCGCCCTGGCTGCAGCGAGTATGTCCTTAACAATACTTATCTGGGACCTACTCCGGGCTCCGGGCGAGACAGCATCCTTCCTGACCGGCCCATCCCGTCTCAAGCATTCGCGGATTATTCGCAACTGAGCCTTCAGTAACTCTTCCTGAATCTCTGCCCATTCCTTTATCTCCATATCGCACCTCCTGAAAGGATGATAACATTATGGAGTCGGTATGTCTATATACTAATTGACTTACTCAATTGGTGTGATATTATTAGCAGGGATCAAACGTCGTCTTCGGTTCCAGAAAATTAGCTAATTCCCCTAATCAAATGGTGCGAAATATGGGATGAATCATGAAAGTATTTCAGTGCTGTTATATTAACTCGTCACAGAACGAATTATTTTGAAAGAAGCTCACTTGATTAATGCATCACTGTCCGTCCCAGCCTGCCATTCTGGCGAACATCCACCATGCAGCATATGCCTTCAGGTTGGCGTTCAGAGGCTGAGAATGAGCTGACCCGCAATTATACCAATCGACTCCAAGGACATGGGAATTCTGCCAGTCTATCGCCCAGTTTGCTGTAT
>JBAXMF010000380.1:0-2984 GCA_037134435.1 Methanomicrobiales archaeon
ATTCAGAAGGGGACAGGGTTATTCCTGAAAAATCGGATCCTGATTATTAGTTGTAAGATGTACTATCGCATTCAAAATTCACAGGGGTGGGCAAGCGGGATCACAAGGCCTAACCAAATTTCTCAAGCAATCCTCTGCACCCTCACCCCCTCGTCTCGGCTTCCAACATTCGCTCTACCCAATACATCCCGCCGCCAATCTCATACAGCACGGGGGAAGCACAAACCGGGATCACCAAGCCGACGGCTAACGAGTGTGATCGCAAAAGTTGATCGGGGCTAATCGCCAGCACGGCTCACCGTGGCAAGCTGGATCGCAGGGCCTAACTCAATTTCTGCAGCAATCCCCTGCACCCCAACCCCCTCGCCCGGGCCTCTAACCTCCGCTCTATCCCGGACATCCAGCCGCCAATCATGAATAGCACGGGGGAAGCTAAACCCTGAATCGCCAGGCCAACGGCTAACGAGTGTGATCGCAAAGGTTGATCAGAGTCGAATATCGCAAGACTGCTCACAATGGGGGGTAAAAAGTACCATTCGACCTAAATATCATGTATCAAAAAATTTCCGGAGGTACAAGATCCGCAGTAGGAACGAAAAAAATATGCTGTGCTTGAATCGGGGTTTCAAATGTTCAAATTGAAAGGCTGGAATTTTGTGGGATGGATCTTGAAATCATTTGAATTTCTGGCCATGAGCCTAGGACAAATATTTTCAATTTTCTATAGTTATCCAGTACAAACCGTGAATGTCAGTACAAATGGTTCTCCCTAAGAGGTGAATATTTTGAATTCCTTACGATTATGAGATTATTTTACATCAAGTTCGCACTTTTCCTTTCTCCCAAAAGAGATCCATGGGAAGAACACGTCCCTTTTTTGTCTTGTCGAAGTCATGATCAAAACTGACAATGGTGAGATCATAGCGCTCTGCAACAGCGTACTGGTACGCATCATCAAAATCCAGATGATATTCATTTGCGTATGTAACGATATCCTGATAATCTGCAAGGTCTAGTGATGCTACCCGCAGACCGCTTCTGCCAATATCTTCGTTAATCAGCTTGATGAATGGGATCGGGTTTTTTTCTTTGAAATAGAGGATCCCGATTGAGAAGAGGGAAAAATCACTCATGAAAAGGGAAGAAAAATCTGCCCTATTGAAAAAATCCTTGACTTCGGTGGATTTTTCCTGCCCCAGCATAACTTCAAGAAAGATATTTGTATCGACAAGAAACATCAGTTCCACCAGTCGAGAACCTTATGCTGTAATTGAACTGAAGTATAACGGTCTTTTAAATGAGCAAGGCTTCCTTCCCATTCAAACCTGAATTTTTGTGTGTCTGTCCTGTTTGCACGTAGTTCAAGATGATGGATATATTCAATCACTTCTTTCTGAAGATCAGGAGGAAGATTCCGGATCTTTGCAACAACAGAATCTAAAGCGGACGACATAATTCATACATCCATTGTCTGTGTACCAATACAATGCTTTCGTGAGCTGGATCAACCAACCCCCGGCCACCAACCTTTGGTCCCTACCCCGTACATCCAGCCACAAACCGAGAACAGCACGGGGGAAGCAAAACCATGATCGACAGGCCGACGGCGAACGAGTACGATTGCAAAAGTTGGTCGGGGATAATCGCCAGCGCGGCTCACCGTGGCAAGCTCGATCATAAGGCCTAACCCAATTTCCCCAGCATTCCCCTGCACCCCAACCCCCTCGTCCCGGCCTCCAACCTTCGCCTCCACGCCATACCTCCAGCCGACAACCGCGAACAGGCACGGGGGAAGCAAAACCCGGGATCGCCAAGCCGACGGCTAACGAGTACGATCGTGAAAAGTATCCGGATGTACCTCGCAAGTACAGTATACAAGGAAGGGTTGACGGGAACGAAACAAAGGGATCAGATATCATGACTACCTTTTCTACGAATGTCTAAAAAGGAACTCTGATATTTTTTAAAAAACGAATGTGGAAATCACTCAATCAGAAATTGTCTGTAGAAAATCAACACGTGAAAAATCTTTATCAAACGTTGCGATCGCGGGGATGTTGTGTTGTCTGCATAAGGCGGTAATCAAGGCATCCTGCGGCAGTAAATGGTATTTCTCCATGAAAGAAAAGAGTTCATCTGGCAGAACATTACCCTCGATTATTACACAGTCAAGTGTATCGAGGAGTTCAAAAAAGTTGAAAATGAACCCTTCAAATTCCTTGTAACCGGCGGTGACTATTGTTTCTTTTAATTTGAATTTGTTATTGATTCCTTTTGCACGAAGGTTCTCCCGTATGATTACAAAAATTACCTCTTCAACAACCGTAATTGAAGTGACCGGAGAGTCCAGTTCTGATATCCGGGTTAAAATGGAATATGCGGTTTGACTCTCATCAGATGTTGTTAAAAAGTGAATGAAAATATTTGAATCAATAAATACTTTCATGTTTCGAGGAACTCCATCCGGGCTTCATCGTTATTTTTTTTCGATGTAGTAAGAGGTATTGACTGATATAATTTTTTCAGCAGTTCTTTTTTGTCCACAGATACCACTGCACGAGTACCTTCCTCAAGGTGGATTTTCTTAATCGGTTTGAAAACACCTTTTTCGTACACCACTTCAAAAGATTCAGCCATAATGTTATTTCACCTATTGTGAATTCCAATTATTTATTCATTCGCTCATGGCCCAATTTGTCCATGGTGTCTGTTTGAGTTTTTTTGAGGTGGTGTAGAGGAGATCCTCCTGGATCGCAATAACAACACGCAGACAGATTGAGGGGAGTCAAAGTGCCTAACCCAATTTCTCCATTAATCCCCCATCCCCTCGTCCCGGGCTCCAACCTTTGCCCCACGCCATCCATCCAGCCGCCAACCTCAAACAGCACGGGGGAAGCCAAACCCGGGATCGCTATGCCGACGGCTAACAAGTGAGGACAAATCCATGACTAAAAATATGAAAAATCGGTTCATTGGGGTAAGTA
>JBAXMF010000381.1:0-2977 GCA_037134435.1 Methanomicrobiales archaeon
CCTACTCGTCAGTGCTTGCGGCATCCGACCACATCATAGTGGACAAGAAGACAATTGGCTAATTTTTTCTTTTTCCTTTCACTTTTTCATTTAATTTTTTTCATACCGTTGGACTGGGGTTTCAAAAACATGCCCTGGTACTCCATTTGGTACCGTTTTAGTCGTATGCACATGTGGTACGATATCCTGTTGGAGAGATTTACCCAAACGGTCTGATTTTTATTTTCAGCCTATCAATCTCCGGGGAAATACACAAATAAGCATATGACCAATGGACGGGTATGCAGTTCCATGAAGATGGGGGTTCAGCAGGGAAGATGGGGGCTCAAAAACCAAACCGGCTCTCCGGGGAAAGCAGCCCCTACCTGCTCCAGCATGCATACAACCCGGTTGAATGGTACCCGTGGGGTGATGAGGCATTCCAGCTGGCAAGGGTCCAGGACCGGCCTGTTTTCCTCTCGATCGGGTATTCGACCTGCCACTGGTGTCACGTGATGGCACATGAATCGTTTGAGGACGATGAAGTGGCTGCCCTGCTGAACCGGGCGTTTATCTGTATCAAGGTGGATAGGGAAGAGCGTCCTGATATTGATGCCCTCTACATGACGGTGGCCCAGGCGCTCACAGGATCGGGGGGCTGGCCACTGACTATCATCATGACTCCCGACAGGGAGCCTTTCTTTGCGGCGACCTATATCCCGAAGAAGAGCCGGTTCGGATCGAACGGTCTTCTTGACCTCGTACCGGCGATCGAAACGCTATGGAAATCCCGGCGAGGTGATGTCCGGGAAACGGTGGAAAAGGTTACCCGCGCCCTTCACCACGGGCAGAGAACGGGGACGGGCTCACCCGGTACCGAAACACTCCTCGATGTAGCATACAGTGACCTTGCACTGCGGTTCGATGCGATCAACGGCGGGTTTTCCCGTGCACCTAAATTCCCGACGCCTCACACCCTATCGTTTCTTCTCCGGTATTGGAAGAGGACTGGTAAAGAAAACGCACTCGCGATGGCTGAAAAAACACTTCACGCAATGTCAAGCGGGGGAATTTACGACCATCTCGGGTACGGGTTCCACCGGTATTCAACAGATTCGCGGTGGTTCGTGCCACATTTTGAGAAAATGCTCTATGACCAGGCATTACTTGTGACCGCCTATACGGAAGCGTACCTTGCCACCGGAAACAGTTCGTTCCGTAACACCGCAGAGGGATGCCTCACGTACCTCCTCCGCGATTTGCGTGACCCCAAAGGTGGATTCTATTCGGCTGAAGACGCTGATAGCGAAGGAGTAGAAGGGAAATTTTATCTCTGGAAAAAGAACGAGATCGAGGAAGTGCTTGGCGATGAGGCCCCCGCGTTTATCAATGCCTACCACGTAAAGTCAGCAGGGAATTTCCCCGCGCAGGATACCGGGCAACGGTCAGGAGAGAATATCCTGCACCTCTCGGTCCCACTGGAACAGCAGGTAACAACTGCCCGGGTGCCGGAAGAGGGGAGTGTTGCGAGTTTTTCATGTGCGCGGGAACGCCTATTCACCCGGCGCAAGGGTCGCGTCCCACCCAAAAAAGATGACAAGGTACTGACTGACTGGAACGGTCTTGTCATCTCAGCCCTTTCACGTGCAGCCCGCGCATTCGGGGGTGACCAGTACCTCGAAGCCGCAACCGGTGCCGCGGATTTCATCCTTGGTACGATGCAGTCCGGCACCGGGGAACTCTTTCACCGGTACAGGGGTGGAAAACCGGGCATCCGCGGGGTGGCATCTGACTACGCGTACTTTTGTGCAGGTCTCCTGGACCTGTATGAACTTACCTTTGCGCCTGGATACCTGGAGGCTGCGATCAGGACCGAGGCATATTTCACGCGCCATTTCCTCGACAGCAGGGGCGGGGGATATTTCACATCCCACGAGGACGAGGTGGACCTCCTTGTCCGGCAGAAAGACATCTATGACGGTGCGCACCCTTCGGTAAACTCCATCGCCATGAAAAATCTTGTGAGGCTTGGGCTAATGACTACCAATGCAGATTACCATGCACGGGCATGGGACATTGCAGGGAACTTTTCAACACTTGTTGAACGTTCACCCTCAGGGTATACGGAGTTTCTTTCATCCCTTGGCTTTGCACTTGGACCGGCAGCCAGTGTGGTCATCGTCGGCGATGCCGGGGCTGCCGACACGGTTGCCATGATCGCCGCAATCAATTCCCGGTTTTTACCGTCTATGGTGGTACTCCAGAGGCCCGGTGGGGAGGGATCGTTCGATATTGACCGGATATCAGGCTTTACGGGGGAGATGAGAGAAATCAACGGAAAAGCGACTGCCTATGTCTGTAGAAACCATGCATGTTCCTATCCTGCCATCGGCCCGGATGAAATGATCGCGGAACTTGAAAAAACAACGGAAAAGCCCGGGCTCCAGGCCTCCACAAAAAAAGGTTAGAGATTCTTCAGAGCCACAAGGTCTTTTACACCGGTAAGTTTCCAGACGAGGGACCGTTCTTCTTTTGCAATCGCCTCAGGCGGGTCAAGCGGGGAATGACCAAGCGCGGCAAGGATGTTCATAGAGAGGTGCTTTTCCTTGATTAAATCAATAAAACGCTGACGGATCAGTTTTTTCTCGATTGAATCATGCACCTCCTCCAGGTACCCCTGCATGGTAACGAACGTGTAGCAGGAGAGGTCTTTTGTATATTTTTCCACCTCCACCGAGACATAGGGACTTTTCCTGAAGTATTCGATCTTCTTCCCATATTTTGTTGAGATGAAGTAGATGAACTGGCCGTCAAAAACATAGAGAAATGGGGCAATATAGGGATATTTCTCGCCCTGGAACGCAATACGGCTGATATATCCTTCTTCTATCAGGCGGTCGTATTCCTCTTTTTCCATCCTTGGGATCTTTACAATCTCCATTCCTATCTTATGTGAATATCCGGCGTGGTAGTGATAAAGATTTGTAATTTTATTTCC
>JBAXMF010000382.1:0-2972 GCA_037134435.1 Methanomicrobiales archaeon
AATCTGAATGGGTATTATTAATATCCTAAATTCCAGAGATTATAGATGATTGGGGAATAATCGTGCTTATCGGACCTTCTCCCTCGCTGCAAATGGAAATTTACATCGATTTATTATTCTGCAATGGCTGTGCGAACTGCATCGATCAGTGTACAATGGGTGTTTTTAAAATGGATGGCGATCAAGCCTCTGTTGATAATGAATATATCTGTGTTGGATGCTTTAAATGCCAGAATTTTTGTCCAACGAGTGCGATACAAACACGCATCGTTATGAGAGTTTCATGAGTCACTCCCTCCCGGTCACCTGGCTGATAGCCGGATAGAGCGGTCAATAATTCGCACCGTACCGTATCGTCTCAAATCGTTCGTAGTGTAACATTGTTTTTTTGTATCAGTGCAATTCGTATCTGGTCCTGTATGAATCCATGAGTATGACAAAGTTCAGTGACAAACGTGGCACTCTGATCCCCGGGTAGTGTTGAGCGATGGGGCGGTATTCCTGCGACCTTGTAAAAAAACCGGCATCGCCCGGAATATTTCCCATCCGATAAAATTCGGAAAAAAATCTCTTTTTCCGGGTAACTGGTGGGTGCGGTCTGTTGTTACCGCCCCGCTCTTCAGGATACCCGAGGTTGATATCCTGCCCTGATCCCCATTTTGGTCCTTCCCAAAAAAAGGGTCATTCATTTTAGATCCGGGCCACAATTCAACAGATGTCCGCCTGGAAAAATCCGCCCATTTTCCGGCCTCTTTATCGCAAAAATAAGCCACTGGTTCATCCTCCCCCTTCACATTACTACCTCCACTCTGCCGGCGCCCGGATTTTTGATTGGTACCGCCGTCATTCCTGCCCGTTTCATAAAATCGCCAATTATAAGCCATATTTTTGCATGCCCCGGAATCCCCCCTGTTTGATCGGTATCCGAGCCCGTAATAGCCTTGGATTAACTGCAACCTGCCGTTGCCCGGCACGTGGCATCATCGGAAAAAGTGTGTGTCAGCAAGCCCGGGAATTTCGGTCCCGCATCATCTTTCAAATGGCAGATTGTCTTTATTTCGTCCTATCCAATTAATTCATGCCCCGTTCCTGTCCCATCTATCCCCTCTTTGGATACCCAGGTATTCACCTGGTGCATGATGAGGTCCGCCTTCCGGACCAATATCCTCACTCATGACATCGGTGACACGTCACCATTCGCTAATGATAAAGACGCCTGTGTCATATGTCCCCGGTATCATCAATTCAACATTGGTCGGCAAAATTCCGCCTGGGTTAAAGAAATCTTTCCTGACACCAGGTCATCGAAGCAAAAAAAATCCTTACTCTGGCTAAAAGAGAAAAAATATCGAAATCTAATTACGATGAATCAGAAGTTTTCTCACTTTCCGACTGCCTGCATCCCATATTAAGGATACCGGCCCCTCATTATCAATATAAATGAATGTATTATAGACGTATTTTCGAGTGTATTGCTCCCCGTGTTGGATTGTTTTTGGATCATCAATCCCAACGATATGATATCTCACACCCGATTCTTCCGGCATATTAACAGGTTTTGTAGAGATCCATGACCCTGAATTGATAAATCTCTGGTTATTTTGAGGGTCAATATAGTCATCTGCCATATGTGTATGCCCAAAAATAACGGTATTTACATTTCCGGATTGAATTGCCCTCTTAAAGCCCCTTGTTTTTATAAGAGAATCGATTGTCCTATATTTAGGAGGTTTCGACAACTTCGAAGAGACCCACTTAACGATACGACTCAGGTGACTGTTCCAATAAAATTCATACATGCCGCTTAACCACGATACAGGAAATGATAGGGCAACAATCGGGATACTGATGCCAAAAAGCAGGATTATTATCATCTGAACCACTACCGGGACAGATGGATTAATGGTGGCTAACAGGATGAGATAGATGGCCCCAAGAAGGAAAACCGTTCTGGCTCCCCATTTTAGAATACGATGTGTATCGAATATTGATTTATTATTTGCAACCCATCCAGGAAACTCTGAAAATGCCTTCGTATGAGTGAACAAAGAATCGATTTGATGTCCGTGCTGAAACATGTAGGTATTTTCTCCGATTTGAATACCTGGGCCTCTATGTGGTGGGAACGTATCTTTTTCTACAGAGATTGATTTTATAGAGGTAGATTCCGGTCCATAGAAAATACTATAATTCCCTGAAACCTCCCGGATCTCGGCATCATGGTTCCCGACCACATAAATGATAGGGCAGGGGAGCCCATAGAGCGTTGTGAAAATATTGAGGCTATCTGAAAATGCGGATCTTCGTAAGAAATTACGGGGTACCCAACAGTCGATGATGTCACCAAGGAGGATAACCATTTCCGGTGGTTTCAATTGTTTTCCTCCTGCTATACCACCCGGACCCCCTTCATTCTCTACTACATACTGACTTCCTGTCGCACCATTAGACAGTCCGTTCAACCAGGTAAGGAAGGATGAAAAATCCTCACTCGTTTTTCTACCTACCTCTCCCCCCAAATGCAGGTCCGATACAACGACAACACTCCGGCCGGGATTAATTTTCTGGAAATAGGTCTGAATTGATTCGTTCATGAGTTCTCATCCTCCATTTCGATGTATATGCGCTTTAAATTCTTTCTCGTGATCCAGATTTTATATGCCGTCTATTATATTTTATATACATTTTAGTAGTGTATAATTTAACTGAACAATGAAAACCAAATCCTATAATATTATGTTTCCCCGTTCAATACTTAAGAAGGTTGCCTTGAGATAGATAATTGGAAAGAGTTACGTTCCCCAATTTAGTCCAGATAGTTTCACCCTTTTCTACCCCCTCTTCCGGTACCCGGTGTTCACCTGGTGCATGATGAGGTCCGCCTTCTGGATAAGTTCGGGTGGAATTTCTGTCAGACCCATATCCATTTGCATTTCCAAGGTGGGTCTTGCGAATTCCTGTGCTACATCCTT
>JBAXMF010000383.1:0-2971 GCA_037134435.1 Methanomicrobiales archaeon
CGCTCCCCTATCGGTATTGTCCAGCTGGACAAAAAAGGCACGGTTGTAATGGCAAATGAGCGGTATGCTGAAATAATCGGCACATCTCCGGAACAGCTCAAAGATTTTAATGCATTTGCCCGGATCAAAGACCCTGCTTTTTTACATGCAATCAAGGAAGCCCTGGATGGGAATGTTGGGTTGTTTGAGGGTGAATACACATCGGTCATATCAGGAAAGAAAATGTACCTCCGTGGTGCAGCCCAGCCCCTCGGAACGGGTGAGAGCAGATGGTCGGGGGCAATCGGGATAGTCGAGGACATCACAGACCATAAAAAGGCAGAAGAGGCGCTGGAGCAGTTAGCCTTACAAAAGAGCGAGGTAAAATACAGGACCCTGATTGAAAGTGCGAACGAGGGCATATTTGTCATCCAGGACGGAAAAATTCCCTATGCGAACCCAAAAACGCTGAAAATAATCGGCTATGATACCAACAACCTGCTGGACGTTACCTTTGATACATTTATCCATCCGGATGATAGGGGGGCTGCAATACAACGTCACCAGGACAGGTTGAATGGTAAAAACCTGGAACCGCTTGCAACACTGAGGATTTACGACAAGGAAGGAAATCTTCACTGGCTTGAGGTCAATGCAGTTATTATCGAATGGGAGGGCAGGCCGGCTACGTTGAATTTTATCACTGATATCTCTATCCGAAAGAAGGCGCTGGAGGAATTAAAATTCAGAAATGTGATCCTTTCCACGCAGATTGAGTCAACGCCTGACGGACTGTTGATTGTCGACGAACAGGGCAATATCATCTCATATAACCACTGTTTCGCGACAATGCTGAAGATTTCACCAGATAGTATTGCATCAGGATCTGATGAACAGGTAATACAGTCTGTACTGGTTTCTATCGTAGAACCGGAACAATTCCTAGATAAAATCAGGTACCTGTACAAAAACCGGACTGAAAAGAGCAATGATGAAATCCTGTTAAAGGACGGCAGGATTTTCGACCGTTATTCCTCACCGATGATCGGAACGGATGGCACCTATTACGGCCGGGTATGGTATTTCCGGGACATTACGGAGAAGAAGCATGCCGAGATGAAAATTATTGAATCCCTGCACGAAAAAGAAGTTTTGTTAAAGGAGATCCACCACCGGGTAAAAAATAACCTCCAGGTCGTATCAGGCCTGCTCTACCTGCAGGGAAACCTGGTACAAGACCCGGGCGTAAAGGATATCCTGACCGCATGCAGAAACAGGATTAGTTCGATGGCCCTCCTGCATGAAAACCTGTTCCAGATCTCCAATTTTTCATCGATCGCCATGGCCCCGTATATTAAAAACCTCGTTAAATATCTCGAAGAGTCGTATGAGACCTCGGAATGGCTCCGGTTTTCTATTGATATACCCAACACGGTCTACCTTGATATTGATACGGGAACTGCAGTGGGCCTGATTACCACGGAGCTGATCACAAACTCGATCAAGTACGCGTTTCCATCCCGGTCATCTGGTTTAATTGAAATCACTCTCACCAGGGAGGAGAACGGGATGCACTTCAGGGTAAGCGATGATGGAACAGGTTTACCCGAAGGATTCGACCTTAAATCGTCAAATGGCCTTGGTATGAAACTGGTCCGGAACCTTGTCAGTCAGATCCAGGGAAGTTTCGACATGATAGTGAAGGGTGGGACTACCATTTCTATCGTTTTTAATTCAGGAATTGTTGAAAAAGGGAACAGGGGCAGGACCCGGTAAAAATATGGACGACCGAAATGATCGGTGATAACGGTTGCACAAGTTCCATTGACGAAAACCGGATCTTTTTCCGACGATATTTTACAGATGGGAGGAAAAGAATTATTTCTCGTAAAGGAAATCCCCGCTGGGGTACAATACTGATACAGGATACCTGGGGGCACGGACGAAAAGACCCCGTTCGAAATACATATCCATCCGGGCTGGTACCGGCTTTAATCTTCATATGGGCAGGTGTTTAGATGTTCCTGGACAAAAAACGAAATTTTCAGACACTCATCATCATTCTTGCAGCAATATCGTTCATTCTCGCTGAACTGATAATTTATTTTGTCGCCGGCCAGACGAACCTGATCATCAGTAACCTGTTTTACATCCCGGTCATTATCTTTGCATTCCGGTATCCACGGTACGGTGTTGTCGCCGGGGTGGGATTTGGTGCCGGCTACCTGCTCCTGGTATCCTATATCACGTACCCATCAACAACCGAACTGATCCCGTCAATCATGCAGTTTTATGTATTTGTTATGATCAGTATCATTATTTCATCAGTCCTCGCGAATACTCATCTCACCGAAGCGAAATATGAGAGCATTTTTAAGTACAGCGGGAATGCGATCTGCCTCGTAAATAAGAAAACCCATACCATTGTTGAAATGAACCCGGCATTTCATACACTTCTTACTATCCCGGAAGAACCAGGTGTTTCCCGATCAATCAATGATTACCTTCCAGATCTGGAGATCAAATCTCAACTATTTGAAAACCTGGAACGTCAGCACAGCGTTGAAAAAATTGAGACCAGGGCGAAAAGAACAGACGGGACATCTGTCAGCGTACTCCTGGACGCGAAAAATTTTGGGTACCATAACCTTATCCTGATCAATCTTACCGATATTACGAAACACGAAACTGCCCTGAAAATCAGCGAAAATAAATACCGCACCCTTGTTGAAACAGCACAGGAAGGTATCTGGGTGGTTGACCCGGATGGCCTAACGACATATGTAAATCCGAAAATGGCCCAGATACTTGGGTATTCAGGGCAGGAAATGAAAGGAAAGACCTATTTTGATTTCATGGATGTCGCTGATGGGCAGGCCGCCAGGGAGATGATCGCGGCAGACAGAAATGCCAGACTAATAAAAGATCATGAATTTACGTTTTTTAGGAGAAACGGGTCCCGCATCCAGACAAGGTTTACGACTTCTCCTAT
>JBAXMF010000384.1:0-2968 GCA_037134435.1 Methanomicrobiales archaeon
AAAAAAATGAGAAATGGGGTTCCTTTTGACATATCTATACTCGGAACTCTCCATTTGGAGAACAATTGTGGTTTCAAATGGAACACACGTTGACGGGCCTTATGCCTGTCGCTGATGGGCGAAGGTGTCAGGTCACACTCGGCCTGGTCGCAAAATGTGGTGTTTCCGGCCCAGCGGTGTTTTGGCGGTTGTGCGTGTTGACGTACCAACGGAGCAATTTCCCTGGGGCAATCACACTAACCACGGACACCCTGGCCACGTTACCTTCCCGCCGCGCTCGGTGCCACCCGATATACTCCGCAGCTCTTCATCGGATAAAACCTGCGTGGCCTGCTTTAACTCCTCATTGGTGAAATCAAAGCCAGCCTTTGCGATGATATTTTTTCGTTCCTCGTCTATTCCATCCTGTATTCGGTCAGAGAACTCCTTATCGGTCTGGAGTTTTTTGATAAAAGCCTGTGCACTATCGAGTGACATAGTCCTGATTGCGTTGCTGGAGAATATCTAATTTTCTCTTGATGCGGGATTCATCAGACAACACACGACCGGCAACCCTGGTGCCATTTGACCGTGGTATCGGGAGGAGAAACCTCATGGTCCCGGTAGGGTAAGCCCTGAAATTTACTGCAGGTATGCGGTCTTTCACAAATTGGAATTATTACGCTGTTCCCATCAAATTCCCTATTGACTCGTGCACCTCTGTATACAGCTGGCTTCCCGGACAGTCACTGCCCATTTGAAACAACATACTCAATCATTCCTGATCCAAATGAGGTACCACCGGGTTGGGCTGTCCGGAGAGTCTTCTCTGGCACGGGTGATATGTTTCGGTATCCCTTGTCAATTGCTTTTTCTTTGCCCGGACTGGTTATCGCGGCACATATCTCCTTTGCCCGGAAGGTATTATAATAGGCTTCAAGGTAATCGATGAGGTGATTTTTATAGGGGCTGCAGTACTCAAGTCCCTTCTCTTGAAACTGTTTTGCCATCAGCCGCTTGTTGGGGCACCCTCCCCCGCAGATGGGGAGGACATCGCAGGCGAGGCATTCAGGATCACAAAAGGGGTTCGTGCCGATGGTGTACTGCGCCCGCAGCACGGGGTTGTTGACCGGTTCATCCAGGTTGATATTGCCGATGACCATCCCCTGTTTTCCTACATCTTCCCAGCATTTGTAGAGTTCGCCTTCCGCCCCCACCACAAATCCGTGATGCGTGGTGGCAGCACAAATGGGGTTTGGATTGTGTCCAGGGTAAAAACCTCCGGTCGGTATCACCCCCTCCCGCTGGAATAGGTCAAACGTGAGGTCAGTCCATTCTCCACTATCAAGAGTGCAGACCTGGCCATAGGGATGGGACTGGCTGGTATGCACATGCCCGGGATAAACGGCGAGATTCTTTCCCTTGTACCGTTCCAGCAGTGCTGTGCGGAGATCACTATAGTTTTTGAGGTTGTGCCTGTCAACATTAACCCGGATGCTGCAACAGCCCGTATAGTCGGAATCAAAAAGAGCCGTTATATTATTAAGAATCCGGTCGAAGGTAGGACCCCCGTTGGCGAGGACCCGCCGGGTGTCGTGCACCTCCCGAGGACCGTCAATGGTGATCTGGATTGACGCAATATCGAGATCATGAAGCTTGTTGATCTTCTCATCGTCCAGCAGGTAGCCGTTCGTGACCAGGCCAGCTTTTTCGTAGGTGAGACCCAGGTTCCTGAACTGCCTGGTCAGGGTGCAGATCGTATCGAACGCCAGGAGTGGTTCTCCACCATACCAGGCGACGGATAGATGCCGGATATTCTTGTAGCTCTTGATGAAGTCGACCAGCCGGTCCATGGTCTTTTGGGTCATCATTGCCCCGTTCAGCTGGCCCTGCTCGAAGCAGTAAGGACAGCGGAAGTTGCACCGGAGCGTAGGGCAAATGGTCAGACCGAGTCGGGAAGAGTCAAAGCAGGCTGCCTGGCGCTGGTATTGGCAGGCAAGAAGGAACCGGTCTTCCTCTCCGGGTTCAACTACCACAGTCTTCTCCCGCAAAAGGCATAAGAATGCTTCATCACCCGTAACGGGAATTGTTCTGCAGTCCCGCCAGCCTTCAAGAAGAGTGTAGTAAACCTCGTCCAGTTCAAAGAGCGTGTTGGACTGGGCATTGTAGAGGAAACCGCCACCGTGTCCTTTTCTGAATAATCTGTTATAGCGTGACCATTGCATAAAATTCCCCTATATCCATTGCACTCCCAACAAAATAAGAGACCACAGGATGTTATGCAGACCATTACGCGATTTGCCGTTGAGCCAGGCGGGTGAAGGCACCTCCTTTTTTTATCAGTTCATCATATGTTCCCTCTTCAATTATCCTGCCATTATCCAGGACATAAATCCGGTCAGCATGGGTAATACTCGATAACCGGTGAGCGATAATGATCCGTGTCAACGAAAGGCGTTCAAGGCTTTCCTTGACAATGTTCTGGGACGCATTATCAAGAGCACTGGTTGCTTCATCAAGGAAAAGGATTCGGGGTTTTGTCGCTAATGCCCGGGCTATAAGGATTCTCTGTTTTTGCCCGCCTGAAATATTTGCAGCTCCTTCATTTACATAGGTAGACATACCCATTGGCATCTGCCTGATATCATCCGCTATACCTGCCATGGTTGCTGCTTCCCATATCTCTTCAAGGGAGAGGGTTCGGGCACCGGCAATATTATTAGAGATGCTATCTGCCATGAGTTGTCCCTCCTGGAGAACAACGCCGATCTGTCTTCTCAAATCGCGAATATTGAGTTGGGTCAGGTTCTGCCCTTCGTATAAAATGGCTCCTGATTCCGGCGTCTCAAACCCGAGTAATAACCGTAAAAGACTTGATTTTCCACTGCCCGATGCCCCGACAATTGCGATGAATGCACCTGCATCCACGTTCAATGAAACATCATGCAACACCAATGAACTTTTTTCAGAATACCGGAATGTCACATGG
>JBAXMF010000385.1:0-2967 GCA_037134435.1 Methanomicrobiales archaeon
CAGGGGCGAAGTCCCGTTCACCGGTGAGACCGTGAAATCCGCCTGGAATGTCGGCTTCGGGGTGTAGGTGTGCAACGGGAGGTGGTCTGTATTGTTCATATCAATGACGAACGGTGCATTGCAGAACCCGTCACCCCTGTCGGGAGTAACCTGTGACCACCCGGTACCATCAGGTGAGGCCCAGTAATTGCCGCCAAGGTACGGCCCGCCGACAATGTTCGTTCCCGGAGTCTTCGTTATATTCCAGTGATTAACCTCGCCGGTGGTGTCTTCCTTGATCATGTCCACATATGCCGTTATCTCATCGGAAGCGGATGACCCTTTCATTTTATCCGCAAGAAGGTTTCCTTTTGGTCCCTCTGGCGGGTCAATGATTACCTGGTTGAAATTATTGAAGTAATTGTCGGTGAAGGTATTGTTTCCGGTTACAGAACTCCCTAAGGGGCGGGTCATAATTTCCATGCCGACAGAGTTATTCAGGACCCAGTTCTGGCTGAACCTGGCATCTATTGAATACAACAGCTGGATACCTGTCCCTGTTGAATCACCGATGACATTATTCGAAATAGTCAGGCCTTTTGTCCCTAGAACCCATAATCCCCTGGTATTACCAAGGATTGTGTTTCCATCAAGGATGTTATCGTAATTTTTAGAAACGGAGAAATCGGAGAGCATAATGCCATAATTATCATTCATGAAATTATTATTTATGATATTGTTATTGCTGACCTGGAGGTTGTAATTATGGTCATTCATCGCAAACCCTGTATAAATTGAATTATACACATCGTTTCGCCAGACCATTGAGTTGTTACACCGGGAGATCCCGATACCAATATAGTTATCCGACAGCCGGTTAGTGGAAACAAAACAATCAGATGACGCAAAAAGCCAGATTCCCCTCACGCAATGTTCCATGTTCGAATTGGTGAGGCTGACATTCTGGCAGTTTATGGTCATGATCCCTTCATACGTGTGGGTGGGTGCAAGCCTGACCGCGGTGAAGTCCTTGCAGCTGATGAAATAATATGCAGCACCGTTTGCCTCGTTGCCGTCGACAGAAAAGTGTTCCTTACCCTCGTAATACCGAATCGGTCTCCCATCGGCAAGGTTTGTCCCATCAATATCCATCATCGGGGTGAAATTGCCGGTACTATAGAACGCGAAATTATACGTGTTCCGGTCCATCAGGTTCCCCGATACCGTGGATGCCGTCACGCCATCCATTAAAAGCCCGGTGGCATCTTCCCCGCTACAGTCTGAAATGGTATTATGTAATACTCTGAGGCGAGTTGAGCTTTCAAGATCAACTCCCTGTGAATACTCCACCATATTTTTTATCTTGTTACCTGAAATCAGGCTATCCGTAGCCCCTATGACTGAAATCCCCGCTTCTTCTGAATCAGAGACCTCATTGTCCAGGACTGCAATATCCGACAGGTGATAGATGATCACCCCTGGACCAGGATAATCCGGTTCAACATACACCATTATTCCTGGTCCGGTGCTGTTGGTGACCGAATTGTTCCGGATAAGGATATCGTGGATAGAGGGGGTGAATTCTGATTCGTCAGTCCAAAATGCGGATAATTCAATCGTCCCCCCGGTGACGGTGTTATGTTCAATCCGGATACCGGTGTAGTCTGCATTTAATGGCGAATATAGTGAGGCAATTGCTCTCGGGCTGACTTCGGTACCCTGGTTGTTCACGATGATTTCGTTTCGTTCCACGGCCAGGTCCTGGCTGTCCAGGAGATAGATACCATAACCCCCGGTAGACTGCATCGTGCAGTCTGCGATGGTGATATCAGAGAGCCCGGTCCCCTCGATAACGGCATCACCTTCGTATCCGGGACGGTGAATACCAACCGTAACATTCCGAACGGTAACATGGCTCGCCTTAAGCTCGATCGCATGTTCCCCTTCACCATGGATATCAAACCCTTCAAATGTGACACCCGGTGCACTGACGGTTACCGCCACCGGCATGGTATACCTGCCGATATGCGGGTATTCCCCGGAACTGGCTATCCCGGTAAGGTTCACCGACTTGTTGATATCAATGACCTCGTTGTAGGACCCGCTCATCACCTGGATGGTGTCCCCGTCTGCCGCAGAATTAATCGCAGCCTGTACGCCTGTGAAATTACACCCTGCCGGGCAGACGGTAATCACGTCCGCCTGGGCATTTACCGGGAAAACCAGGACACAAATGATAACTGACAAAATTGCCAGAGCATAAGCTGATTGGAAGCACTTTTTCATCGACCCACCTTGATTACCTAGGGGAACGATCGTGTACTATAATAATATTATGCGATTGAAAGGAATGAGCGATGTATCGTTGTCCGTTCCGGAATGCAATTGGGACCTCATTTTTTCCCTTCCCCATTTTTTTGGTAAGGGGGATTAACCAACGTGATTTGGAATTTGAGCAACGGAGATCCTGATATCCACAATGATAAACCAGAAAATGATGTTTTCAGGATTTCGGTTGAGAACTCACGATCTGGCGTGAGTAAACGACCTGGCCCTGATCATTAACCAGGGATGCCGTGACCGAGTCCCCGTTGACCTTCCAGAGCGTAAACTCATTTTTCCCTATACCGCCGCCTGGTGACAGGATACTCCCCGAATTACTATTCAGCCACTGAACTACCCCGTCCTGGCCAAACGAATCACTGAACTCATGGGCATGGCCGGTAATATAGGCGTCCACGTGGTGCTTTGCCATTACCTGCCAGAACTGATCCCGTTGTGCCGGGTAATGGCCGGGACTGTCGAGGTTTTCCAGGGTGTCAGGGTACGCGAACGAGTGGCTGAAGACAAAGATATGGCGGACCCCCCGTGCTTCTGCCGCTGCAAGGTCCTGGTCAAGCCAGGTAATCTGCCGGTCATCAATATAAAAGAGAAGGGCGTAGGTGGGCTCAGTGGGATCGTAATGGCTGGTGTCGAGAGAAACAACGT
>JBAXMF010000386.1:0-2965 GCA_037134435.1 Methanomicrobiales archaeon
CATTGAAACCAGCCCGGAAGCCATGTTGCCGATGAGCATCGGGATCATGAACGGCGAAAGCCGTCCGGGGCCGCGGTTGAGCAGGACGCTATGCTGCTCGGTCGTGGTGGTCAGGCCGCCGATGCCGGAGCCCATGATCACGCCAATGTTGTCGCGGTTGGCCAGGTCAAGATTGATGCCGCTGTCCCGGATCGCCTGCCAGGCGGCGTGGACGCCGAACTGGGAAAAGCGGTCGGTGCGCCGGATCTCCTTGGGGGAGGGGAGGGCGGGGGTGGGATCGAAATTCCGGACTTCGGCGGCGATTTGGCAGTCGAATTTGGTCGCGTCGAAGGCGGCGATCCGATCCACCCCGCACTGGCCGGAAACGAGGTTGGACCAGAAAGTGGCAACGTCGTGGCCGAGGGGCGACACGACGCCCATCCCGGTCACCACAACCCTGATGGGCCTCGGCGCCATCCCTGGCGACCACCCGTTGAACCTCGGGATGCTTGGGATGCACGGGACTGAGTACGCCAACTTTGCGGTCACCGAATGTGACCTGCTCATCGCAGTCGGGGTCCGGTTCGATGACCGGGTGACCGGGAAGCTGGACACCTTTGCCCCACATGCAAAGATCATCCATATCGATATCGACCCGGCGGAGATCGGGAAAAACAAGCAGGTTGATGTGCCGATCGTCGGTGATGTCGGGAACATTCTCGGGGAGATAGTCATCAGACTCCAAAAGACAGGGCAGTACCATACATGGCTTGAGAAGATAAAAGGCTGGAAGAAAAAGCATCCCCTCCGTTATAAGGATGACGGGAAACTCAGGCCCCAGTATATCATTCAGCAGTTGTCCGACCTGCTGAAAGGGGAAGGCATTATTGTTTCGGAAGTCGGTCAGAACCAGATGTGGACCGCCCAGTACTACTGTTTCCGGAAACCCAGGACCTGGATTACGTCCGGGGGGCTTGGGACAATGGGATACGGGCTGCCAGCATCGATGGGGGTACATTATGCGCGGCCAGACCAGGCAGTCTTCGATATAGCAGGCGATGGGAGCATCCAGATGAATATCCAGGAATTTGGGACCATTGCACAGTATAAAATTCCGGTGAAGGTCGCCATCCTCAATAACCAGTACCTCGGCATGGTCAGGCAATGGCAGGAGCTGTTCTATGACCGGAGGTACTCGTTTACCGAATTGCCACCGGTAGACTTTGTTAAAATTGGGCAGGCGTACGGAATTGACGGGATACGGGTCGAGTCCCGGGATGATGTGCAGTCAGCATTAAAGACTGCCATTGATACCCCCGGGCCGTTTATCCTTGATTTCAGGATAGAACGGGAAGAGAACGTCTTCCCGATAGTACCTCCCGGTGCAGCAAATAACGAGATGATTGGGGGTAGTAATTCATGAAACCGCATTCCCTTTCGATCCTCGTCGAGAACCGGGCCGGGGTACTCTCACGGGTGACCGGGCTTTTCTCCCGCCGCGGTTTTAATATCGAGAGCCTGGCTGTCGGTACCTGTGAAGAGCCGGGGATGAGCCGGATCACCATTGTCTGTATCGGTGACGATGCACAGATTGAACAGGTCATGAAACAGCTGAACAAGCTCATCGATGTGATCAAGGTATCGGACCTCACCGGGAATGAGCGGGTTGAACGGGAACTCGCGATGATCAAGGTGACCGTGGATTCCGGGGCCAGCCGGAGTGAAATCCTGCAGATTGCCCAGATATTCCGTGCGCAGGTCGTTGATATGGGCACAAAGACCATCGTGCTCCAGATTACGGGCAACACTGAAAAAATTGATGCCCTTGAAACACTGCTCCGCCAGTACGGGGTAAAAGAGTTGGTCCGAACGGGCAAAATCGGTATGCTACGGGGCTCGAAAACGGTGAAGAGCGGAAAATAATTACATTTTTAAGAATAATTTTTAAAATTCAAACTCTTGGCAGTTGTCAGCACGACCATTTGTGTCAGACCGGGCGGAATTGTTTTTATCTCATGCGAAAGATTTTTGGCCGGGCAACGGGAAGTGACATCGGGTCTCAAATTTGAATGGTCAATCATATAAATCGTGGCCGCTAACCTAGTAAGAAGTGAAAACCGCGATACTTGGAGGTGGTCTTTCGGGCCTTACTCTTGCAAGGCTGCTCGCCGCCCGGAATGAGGATGTCACCCTGCTGGAAGCTGGAGACCGGATAGGAGGTCTTTGCCAGTCTGTTCAGAAGGACGGGTTCACGTTTGATTCCGGGGGCTCACATATTATTTTTTCCCGGGACAAAGAAGTGCTTTCCTTTATACACGAGGTCCTTGCCTGCAACCGGAATGAATGTGAACGGAATACTAAAATATTCTATAAAGGTCTCTTCATTAAATACCCGTTTGAGAACGGGTTGTCAGACCTCCCAAAAGAGGACCTGTTCTTTTGTATCAATGAATTCGTAAAAGCCCTTGTTGCATCAGAGAAAGGAGAATTCAAAACCCCGGAAAACTTCAAGGAATGGATCTACCAGACATTCGGCAAAGGAATTGCAGAGTGTTACATGGTCCCCTATAATGAAAAGATCTGGAATTATAAAACGGACCTGATGTCTGCTCACTGGATGGAGGGAAGGGTACCACGGCCTCCGGTTGAGGATGTCATCAGGTCGGCCATCGGGATCGATACTGAGGGATACACTCACCAGTCCGTTTTCTCCTATCCACTGGACGGCGGTATTGAATCTCTTGTCCATGCGATTTGTGGGCCGGTAACAGATCGGATTACGACGGGTTTCCGGGTGACCTCTGTACTGCGGGATGGTGAGAAATGGGTGATCAGTGATGGTACCCGGACGATTGTTGCAGACCGGTGTATTTCCACAATCCCCCTGCAGTATCTCATTCCGATGCTCATGGATGTGCCGGAGGACGTAAGGAAGGCAGTGGACGACCTGAAGTATAACTCCTTAATCTCGGTCAGTATCGGAATA
>JBAXMF010000387.1:0-2949 GCA_037134435.1 Methanomicrobiales archaeon
AAGTATCAATTGCGGAGGGCATCCTGAACGAAACCTGGAGTGCACTGTTCAGCATCCCCGTAGTGTTCAGCAGGGAGAAGGTGATTACGCTCACAATAACACCTGCAATTCCCCCGATTGCAGCAAGGGACAGCGATTCGGCAATCACGAGGCCGAAGATCACATTTCTTTTCGCTCCCATCGACTTGAGAAGCCCGATTTCGCGCTGGCGTTCGTGGGCTACCATCGCCGCGATTAGGGCAATGAGCGGAAATGCAGCCACGACAATAATTACAGATATACTGTTCAAAAGGCCAGGGAGGCCTTGTATATCCTGCGAGACAGGATCAAGAGTAAAATGTCTCCCGATGACCGCAACTTGTGATGTTGGAAAGGACCGCCTGATACGTGCCCCGACGATATCCGGGTCTTCTCCCGGTGTTATCCGTACGAGTACCGCGTTGATATCCCCTGGAGAGATGCGGGGAGTAGTGGTAGGGGTAATGCCTTTCGTTGCAGCAAGGGCATACGCATCATCCATTCTCATAAAGATAGTAGTGTCGACGGCAGACTGGGTCGGATCCAGTCTTCCGGCAATCGTATAGATGTAGCTAGATACTTCGACCTTAGATGATACATCCCCCGGGATCCCGTGACCTACGATAACCTCCCCTGGGCGGAGTGGGTTATCCAGGGGTTGTCGTAACCAGGGTTGAATAGTAAAATCCGTTACCGGGTCGATACCGAATATATCAACGGGTGATGATGAAACCCCCGATACATTCATTGTCGAAACGTAGAGTTGCGGGCTCATCAACGAAACGCCCTGCACCTTTCCGATTCGATCCATACTATTATTCTTCATACGCCAGTCTGATGGAAACGTTTTGACAATTGCAAAGGTGTTGTCCGGCCCTGTTCCTCTCAAAAATACCGTGTACTCAGGCGGGGCCACGATGATGTCCGCCCCCATCCGTGAGACCCCCTGGCCAACACTCCCAATCGCACCTGCCAGAAGGTATTGACCTGAGAAAATATTTGCTGCGATAAAGGCAAAACAGAAGGCCGTGGCCAGGTTTCGGCCAGGTTTATTCCTGATACCTGCCATGATAAAAGTCAGGTAGTTCATCTGCTGTTTCATGACAAATCACTGGGTTTCAGCTGGGTATCCTTTCTGGATCCACGTGTAGCAACAGAAGATGTTTTTGGATTTTTCTCGATTTTCCCTTTGACCATATGGTACGTTTGTGTCCCATATGAGACGAGGTCCGGGTTATGGGTAACCATCACGATGGTTGTCCCTTCACGGTTCAGTTGCCTGAATAGTTCCATGATCTCATATTCAGTATCAACATCCAAATCACCGGTCGGCTCATCCGCGATAAGGAGTGAAGGGCCATTGATCAGCGCTCGTGCGATAGCAACCCGTTTCATTTCTCCACTTGAGAGGGTGCGGGGATATGCATCTGCCCTGTCTGAAACCCCGACTTTTTTCAGGAGTTCGAGAGCCCTTGACCGGGAACCGGGCCCCTCTTTGCAAAAGAGTGTGGGGAGCAGCACGTTCTCAAGAACCGTTATCGTGGGGAGAAGCCCCGAGAACTGGAAGACAAATCCTATTTCTTTTGCACGCAGCCCTGATATGGTATCATCGGATAGATTGCCGATTTCTACACCCTTTATCCGGATTTCCCCCATTGTCGGACGAATAAGGCCTGCAAGCATACCGAGAAGGGTAGATTTTCCGCACCCTGATCGTCCAAAAATCAGGATGAATTCTCCAATCGGAACCGTTAACTGTATATCATCGACCGCCCTGACCTCCGTACTGCCGGTATCGAAGGTTTTTATCAGACCTGTAACGCGAATCACGATTCACCACCCCTGATAGTTTCGTACGGCTCTGAACGGGTGATTAGGACTACCGGATAGAGTGAAGCGATCCCTCCAACCACGATTGAAAGGAACAGGGCACTACCCCCCAGGACAAGTATCACTGTTGGTGTTGGGATAATAAATGGTATTTTGAGGGTATGCATGATAAAATCATTGTACATCACAAGGATACCTGCGGAAACTCCGATCCCGATACATCCTCCGATTATTGCCAGTGTAAAAGACTCCGCAAGCATGAGCCGTACTACAAACGATTTTGTTGCACCTAGTGCCCGGAGAATAGAGACTTCTTTCCTGCGTTCATGTGCGACCATCATGGAGATTATGCCAAGAAGTGGGGCCGATACAACAGCTACCGCCAGGGAGGAAAGGGAAAGAATACGCGTGGTTGCCCCCAACTGTCCGCTCACGGCGTTGAGCAGACCTGATGGTAGTATTGTTTTGGTCCCGGAGACCTGGGCCATGATTTCACTCGCAACTGTAGCGGGAGGAGTACCGGGATCAACCTTCACGAGCACTGCAGAGACTTTACCTTGTGGAATCGTGAGTTTCTTTTCGGCTTTTTCCCCTGACTCGGCCGCCATTACATACGCATCTTCAAACCGTGTAAAGACCGCGTTATCAACTCCCATACCTGTTTTTTCGAGAACGCCGACGACATGGAAGGTATGGCCATAAAACATCAGATCATTCCCAACATTCTGGATAATTGAACTACCGATAATAATATCGTCCTTTCCGAGCGTTATCCCGGGGTTTGCTTTCAGCCATGTGCCAATGGTAAAGTCACGCTCCGGGTCTATCGCGATCATCTGGACGGGTGCTGCACAACATGATGCAAATAACGTAGCAATATATATCTGGGGGCTTGCCTTTGCAACCCCGGGAATTCGTGAGATTTTTTCAAAGCCTGAGTCCTCGAAGAAAAAACTGGTCGGTGTACCGGCAAGTATGATGGTCTGCCCGGCCCCGGCGTACCCTTCCGGTACAACAAGGATATCGGCACCCATTCGTGAGATCCCTGCATCAAGGCTCTGTTGTGCACCGCTCATCAGGTACTGCGACGAAAAGAATGTG
>JBAXMF010000388.1:0-2947 GCA_037134435.1 Methanomicrobiales archaeon
GTACATTTCGGGGGGACTGAATTTTTATTCATCCATTCCGATTGGATCTCAATTTCCTGGCCTTTTTTCGTCTGGATCTCTGGAAAAACAGAAAGACTGTTGATGACCTGGTCAATGTCCGGGTCCGTCATCAGTGCGCCTGGTGCCGGAAGGTCACCGAAGACAATGCCGGGGATTTTTACTGACTTGAAACCTTCAATAACGGCGAAGTCCATGCCAAGGTCTGCCATACGACCGAGCGCGTGAAACAGGTCAGGGTCACGGAGCAGGATAACTGATTTTTCACAATCAATGCCTTCGGATATCGTCACACCGCATTCAAAGAAGAGCGTGGTATCCTTTCCTTCCGGAAGAGCATAGGTATGGTGCCCGAGATGCTTGATGGTTGCAACAGTCCCATAGTTTTGCAATTCAACAACCAGCCTGGTAATGAATGTTGTTTTACCAGTACCGGAATGTCCGACGATATGAAGCACTTTCACCTGGGATCCCTCGACAACTCTCCTTTACTAATGATATACCTTCGGGAAAGTAAAAAACTACAGGACTGATACAGGGGGTTAAGGTCTATCTGGTGTGGCATGATGTGAAAGAATGATGGATCCTGATAATCCATGGGTACCAGGTATCTGGCGGATTATTGCCTCTGTGTGAGTTCGACTTCATCATACCACCTGATACTCCAATTGATATACAACTGGTTTACATTACCAGAATGTTAAAAGAAAACATTCATATCCGGCTATCCCGTAATTTTAGCGATCGTATTATGACCAAAAATTCACACTATTTACTCATCGTTGCGCTGATGGTGTTGCTCGTAGCGGGGGCAGGGTTTGCCGGTTGTACTGGTACCACACCCGCGACCCCTCAGACGACACCTGTTGCAACCGTAACAACCACCCAGCCGGTTAGCACACCGGTTGCCACTCAGGCAGTTACCGTGGTCGCTACCCCGGTAAAACCAGCGGGGACTCCCCAGACCTTGTTAGTCGCCACAACAACGAGCCTCTATGATACCGGGCTTCTCGACTATCTCCAGCCGATGTTTGAACAAAAGACCGGCGATAAGCTGAAGATAACTTCACAGGGGACCGGAAAGGCCATTGAACTCGCAAAACGCGGCGATGCGGACATCCTTCTCGTCCATGACCCGGCAAGCGAAATGCAATTCATGGAGAACGGTACCGGGCTGAACCGCCGGAGCTTTGCCGATAATTACTTCCAGATAGTTGGACCTGCCAGTGATCCCGCTGGTATCAAGGGCATGACTCCTGAAGATGCATTCAAGAAGATCATGGCTGATGGCAAGAAGGGGACACCCGGAGTTGCATTCGTCTCAAGAGGTGACGGGTCCGGTACTCATTCAGCTGAAAAGAGGATCTGGTCAAATGCGAAGTACAACTATGCAAAAGATGTCCAGAACTCAGGAAAATGGTATGTAGAAGCTGGAAAGGGCATGGGAGAGACGCTCCAGATGGCAAGCGAGAAAGGGGCCTACACGCTAACCGATGAAGGGACCTACCTTGCTTACAAGGGAAAACTCAACCTGGAACCAATCGTCTCATCGGGAGATTCCCTCTTAAATATCTACAGCGTCATGTCGGTATACAACGCAAAACAGCCGGTTGAAAAAATCAAGGCTTCTAACGACTTTGTAAATTTCCTGATTGCACCTGACACCCAGGCCGCAATTGCAGCCTATGGGAAAGACAAGTACAACAAGAGCCTCTTTACACCGATGTCCGCAGGAGTGCCAAAAGGCATACCCGCAGGTATCCCGGTTGATTATACCACACCTGCTGTGGCAACAAAGCCGCTTATCGTCTTCAATGCAGGAAGTCTTACAAATTCGTTCACCAAACTTGCAGTTGTCTATGTGAAAGCACACCCTGACACCGATGTCCAGATATATTCCGGTGCGAGCAGCGCCATGATCGACAAGATCACAAAGAATGGTGAGACTGCTGACATCCTTGGAAGTGCCGATGCCGTGCTCATTCCAAAACAGATGTTCCCGAAATATGCGGATTATTATGTCAAGTTTGCAAAGAACTCAATGGTTCTGATGTACACGAACCAGAGTGCATATGCAGGCGAGATTACGTCGGATAACTGGTACAAGATCCTCGAACGGGATGGTGTCCGGCTCGTCACCAGCGACCCGAACTCAGACCCCGGCGGATACCGTGCATACCAGGCAGTTAAGCTTGCTGAGCGGTATTATGGCCTGGATAATATCTTCAGTACCATCATCGGTTCGCATAGCAAGATCATGACCTCAGCTGCAGACGGTGCATATGTGATAGATGTGACAAATGCGGCCCCCGACGGCAAAGGCCTGATCATTGCTGTGACCGGTCCAAAACCAGTTGACCTCCTGAAAGCAGGAAGCGCAGATTACTACCTCGGCTACATGAACACCGCAGTTGAGAACAAGGTATCATACATCACGCTACCCCCGGAGATGGACCTCTCTAACCCGGCAATGGCAGATAAGTATGCTACCGTTAAGGTGAAGCGGACTCTTGGTACTGGTACGACCCAAGAAGTCGGCATACCGATTGAGTACGGCATCACCGTCCCAACTGTTGCAATCAACCCATCTGCCGGTATTCAGTGGATCCAGCTGCTCATCAGCAGTGACGGTCAGGCCATCCTGACTGGAAACGGCCTGCCACCTATCGTCCCACCAACAGGATTTGGAAACATCCCTTCATCTCTCATGCCACCCGTGGTAAAGGGCTGATTTGGTCCATCCTACTTTTTTCCAATTTTGCGTCACTCTCCTGCTTGATTGAGCTGTTGATGTGAAAAGGGGCAGTTCCTGCGATCAGGCAGGAGGTCCGCCATTGACATCAGAGAGGGTAACGATGCTGGGTATATAAGGCTTAAAAAATAACTTTTAACTACAAAATAATTCTTCGGCGAGGAGGTGAAGTAACCC
>JBAXMF010000389.1:0-2945 GCA_037134435.1 Methanomicrobiales archaeon
GTGGAAAACTTTTTTGCAAGCTCGTCAAAACTCTCACCGTTATTCAGTCTTTTTTGCAGGTCACGGGCCTGGTCTTCGGTCTTTACCAGGATATGTGCTGCATGCACCTGTCGCACCATGAGTATAGTAAAGGAGTGCGCGTTCTAAAAAGGTTACGGGGTTTCAGGGTCACATCGACTTTTTCAAGCGTCTCATGCCTCCCGGGAACGATTGTTCCTATCGCTGCGAAATTAAAAATCCCCGTCCTGTTCAAAACTCCGTCCAAACCGGATGGCCAGTTCTGCCTTGTAAAGCTCTTTCCCAAGGTATGCAGCATGATCAAGCAATGATACATCACCACTTTTTAAAATCAGATCAAACACATCTATCCAAAGCCGGCCTTTTACTGCCCGGCCATTAATGACAGCAACGATATGGTCATCTTCCACCCCGATCCTGAAATTGCCTTGCGGGTCATACCGGAGTTCCCCCTCAGGCAGACTCGCGCAGGTCAATGATTTGTAGGATAGCGGGGGTTCCCTTCTCCTTCTTTTCTCCTTGAGGATGAGGAGATCGATTCCAAGGTCTTTCGGGTACGGCCGATCTGTAACAAGGACCATCATTTCTGTGGCAGTCCGCATCTCCCGGACAGAACCTTTTGTTTTATCGCTGTGTTCGCTCGTAAAAATTACTGATGCACCGGTCTCTTTCGCCATTCCGGCGAGGAGCGCATTCATACCGGGAGAGTCCGCATCCAATAATTCCACGACGTTCCCTGCCCCAAAAAAGACAGGGTACCGGAAGCGTTCCGAAAATGCAGATAGAGATGAGACAAGCCCGGACCCGACCGGCTGGAGGAGCGGATCGGCAATGAGGCAGGTGATCCCTGTCTGCTCTGCCAGCAGTAGGTTCTCCTCCAGGCTTTGTTGGTACGGTACCACCACTGCTGTAGCTCCTGCATCCGCGACTGCCTTCCCGATAACGGGTATGTTGCCATCATGAAGGCTGAGCACAAAATCGGCCCGGAAAAGCCCCGCTGAAATCAGGACCGGGTCCTGCGTGTCAATCGCAAGGGGTCCGGGCACATCAGCTACCAGGGAAAAACACCGGGTAACATCGTCGGCAGTGGCATCAAACCCGAAGCCCAGGTCAACAATGTCCGCCCCCGACCGGAATGCCTGATGAACTGCAGTCTTTAAGTTCTCATGCCGGTGGGCATCCATTATCTCGGCGAGAACTTTGATCCTGGAAGTCCCCCCGATCTTTATGCCCCTGATAACATAGTCATACGAAGCACCCCATTCAAGTTCATCGAGTTTCCGGCAGGCTTCCTCGTGTTTTACTTCTGCGATGAAATCATCTGCCGGGACAGATCGTGAAAGCGGCAGGGTATCCAGCGAGGAAAGCACCCGTCCAAGGTCCGCGGCATGCCGGGGCCCGAGATAAATAGGGATACCGGTCTCCACCTCCACCGTCTGGAACGAGGCAGTGACCATGCCGGACACTATCACCATATCATACTCCCCTTTTTTTATCAGGTCGTGGAGGGTAGCAGGGGTTAAAAACGACGCAATTTCTCCGGTTACCACGACTTCTGCGTCAAAACCTTTTGCAACTTCCAGTACCGCCGCATAGGTTGCTGCACCAGTCGGGAGAAGTATACGCATAAGTTCCCATAACCTCTAATCAACAATGAAACTTTGAGTTATGTATATCTGTTGATGCACCAATATCATTGATCATGACAGGGGAAGCGGGACAGGAGTTAAAGGGCCCCATTGCCGATTTCGTTAGCAATTGCAGGGCTAAAAGCACGTTACAGGCGTACCGTGCAAGTGTGTTTTCGTTTCTTGATTTCATTTATCAGAAGAACCACCGCAAAGGCAAAAATGCTACACCCGAAGAGCAGTCCCTGTACTCTGGAGTGGCAACTCAGTACCTGTCCGAAGGCCGTGACTACACCAACGATTTTTTACGATATATCAAAAGCATTCGTGAAATACCACCATTGACGGTCAAACTCAGGTATGCCGCAATAAACGAGTTTTTCAAATTTCATGATATTGAACTCACAAAAAAACAGCTGGGTGCGGTCCGCTCACAAATCCCCCTGGGTAATACCCGGACCGTTGAACGTGATATTGAACACGAGACGGTAAAGACATTGGTCGCGCACATGTACGTCCGCGGTCGGGCCTTGTGCCTGGTCCTCGCAAGTAGTGGTATGCGCATTGGTGAAACCCTCCAGTTACGATTAACCGACATTGACCTGATATCGGAACCCTGCGAGATAACCATCCGCCAGGAGTACACCAAAACGAAGATGCAGCGGTTTACCTTCATCAGCAAAGAGGCCACGATAGCAGTTCGCGAATGGTTGAAGGTCAGGGACAAGTACCTCGTATCAGCGGAGAACAGGAACGCGGGCCTTATCGGCGTGGGGATAGGAAAGGCCAAAAGTATCCATGATGACCACCTGTTCCCATTCTCAACACAGACCGCAAGCCAGATGTGGGAAACCGCCCTGAAGAACGCCGATCTATATTCCCTGGACCCCTCCACGGGAAGAAAACAGATACACCCACACATGCTTCGTAAATTCTTCCGCTCCCAGCTAGCCATGTCCTGCCCCGTCGATATTGTCGAGGCATTAATGGGACATGCGGGGTATCTCACCGATGCATACCGCCGCATCAGCAAAGCACAGATGAAGGAGGCATACCTGAAAAATGAATTCAGGGTAACCATCCAGGCACCACGCGAGCTTCAGGAAATATCAAACAACTTCGAGAACAAGATGGCGGCACATAGTGATCTGATTGTGCACCTGTCCAACGAAAACCTTCAGCTGAAAAACCAGATCGGCATGATCCTGCGAGACGTGGAACGGATGAAGTACCTTACCAGCATGATCGAAAGTGACCCCCGGTTCCCGGCCCTGGCAGACCCGAGATCTGCATAATTTT
>JBAXMF010000390.1:0-2940 GCA_037134435.1 Methanomicrobiales archaeon
TTCCGACAAGTGCGGTGGCGGCTGCGGCATAGCCCGCAACGGTCGATGCCTTTGCGTTTGAGGTCCCCATGCTTTTCAGGGTTGTCGGGTTTTCGTATACCACGCGGATTCCAAATGACTGTGTTCCACGGGTAACGCCCTGGTGGGTTTCACCGGCGACAACGTGGTCTACACACTGGAAGGAGTTCGCATCTATCACACCCTGCACGAGGGTGTTTAATGTGGCGACATCAGCAATCTTGGTCGTAATGACACGGACCGATCGCTTGACATCGGCTTTCTGAACAAAGTCTGACATGGTTTGGTAGTTCCTGCCCGTTTTGGGCAGTCAGGAGTTTTAATTAAAAGGAGAAGAATAGTTAGATGGATGTTCGATTGGACTGTGGAGTATTGTTGGTTTGGTGAACCGGGGCGATCCTGGATTTTTCTGAGTGAGGATTCGTGGACTAGTTCCTAAATTAGTAGTCAGGGGGTTTGTGAAAAATTTGTAAGTTTCGATTTTGTTTTAAGTGGGGATACAGTTCAAGATGACGGTGTCGAAGGGGACGTGGCGTATTGAGTGGGTGGGTGCATAATGGCAGCAAAAACGAAAGACAGAGACGGATGAGACATTCGATGGGTATAGAATGAATGCCACTGGATGATGCAGAGGAAGAGCTCGTACTCTCCCCGGTAATCTCTCCTGACCTTGCAGGGCAGATACCAGAAGGATGTATTTACGAGATCCGTGTTCACCAGGTCGAGCTCGATTTGAGCGGTCGGTCAAAAACATTGAATACGGTTAGATGATATATGGTTTGTAAAGGAGTGACGCCAATGTCCGAAGAGTATGATCCAAAATTAGTTGTGGGAGTTCCTTACCGACGGGGGATGCTTCCCTATGGTGGTGGCGTTGGTCCTGATGGTCGGGTAGTCTTTGCTCTCAGCCGTGAAGAGGCAGAGCGACGCGTCCAGAAATACCGGGCTCTCGCATAATGAGCAAAAGGGTATTTCTTGATACCGGAATCTTTTTTGACTGCCTGCTAAGTCAGGACAGAAAAACCCTCATCAATCACGCTGTCAACCGGGATTACCTGATATTTACATCCCTGTCGGTGATCGGTGAAGTAATCCTGATAATGAAACGGGATGCGAAATTTGCTGAACACCTGACTGGCTTTTTTTCACTTCTTAATGAATGGAACATTGCGATTCTCGTTCCCAATGACGGTGTGGCGGTTATCTGTTATGAATTTTCACAGGACTTAACCGATGGCCGGATTATCAGTCAGAAGACTGACCGGACGCACCTTGCATACGCAATGGCGTATGACTGTGATTACTTCGTTACATCTGATGACGCGTTAATCCGGTACAAGATCTCCCGCCGGCTCAAAGAATCGGATTATGTGAAGCCGGATACACTCTCTCTTGAAGCATTTAAGAATGTGGTGATGAGTTAGTGGGGGTGCCGGGGTAATGTACAATTCTACAGAACGGTTTTACAAAGTCCAGGCACTCACAAGTGTCTCTTCACGCGCCACTGTATAACCCAACTTTGCCACTGAAAATAAGATGGTTCTTGGTCTAAATCATTTATGCACAAAAAACCAAGAACATATGAAATTGTTCCCAATCAGAATATATCCTTTCCTATTGGAACCATTTATGCGGTAGAAAGTCTGTATCGGGTTTTGAATTGCAGTGAAATCTTCGGGAAACACAAGAAGAATGGCATAGACATCAATAAGCTGCTAAAAGCTCTCTTCAGTTACAAACTGAATGACAATTTCAGCATAAAACGAGCTCATGAATGGATAAACCGCGAAGAAGTCCTAGAGATATTTGAGCTTGAACCATTCGGAGAAAGGACGCTTTACCGTATTCTTGAAACGATCGGAGCTAACAAAGAAGAAATCATTTCAGACCTGCAGGACATCCTGTTTGAAGATACGATTTTGAGCATACTGACATCAATATGGACTGGACCAGTATAGTCCTGCATGGAAAAGAAGCAAACCTCGGAAAGTACGGGTACAGCCGCGATCACCGGCCCGATAAAAAGCAAATCACCCTTGGTATCACTGAACTTGCCGATCCGATAAACATCCCGATAGGCCTCACCATTGAACCCGGAAATACAAACGACCAGAAGCACTTCGAAAAAACCTATCTCCAAGTAAAGGATCGGCTAAAAAGGGATTCACTGGTAATTTTTGATAAAGGCGCGAACAGTATCACAAATACTGCAATGATCCGTGCAGACAACCTGCAGTACATGACTGCCAAGAAGCTCAACAAAAGTGACGACCGAATAATTTCAAGATTTGATGAATACAATCCCCTTACGATTGACGCAGAAAAGGGAATTAAAGGGATTAAAATCCAAAAACCAAATAGTGTAAATTATCTCTTCTTTTCAAAAAATCTTCAAAAAGAGCAGCTGGAATCAAGAGCCAGAAAAATATTGAGACAGATGCACGAAGCAAAGGCAATACAAGAAAGCATCGATTATGGGAAAAAGATTCCCAAACGATTCAGGATCAATAATCTGCTAATCGATGTGGAATATTCTATCCAGACAAAACTAATTGAACTCTCCGATGATGAGGCGGTTAAACTACTTGAAGAAAATATCATAACCGGCAGAGAGGGATTTTTTTGCCTGAAATCAAGTAAGAATTTGACACTTGCTGAGGCTCTTCTGACTTACCGGAAAAAAGACACAATTGAGAAGATTTTCAATTCTCTGAAGAACGAGATTGAAATCAAACCACTCATAGTATGGACTGATAACAGCATTTATGGGGCGTTAATCATTGGTTTTATTACTCAGTTATTCATCTCGCTGATGAGATACGAAATTCCAGAACTCAAGCATATATCCACGAAATTCATCAAAAAAGCTCTATCGAATTTGACAGTCACCGTGGATTCTTGGGGACGGAAGGTCAAAACGTA
>JBAXMF010000391.1:0-2916 GCA_037134435.1 Methanomicrobiales archaeon
GTATAATATTGTGAGTAAGGTCTATGGTCAACGAACGGGACATGGTCCCACGGATACTCGATGTAATCAGGGTGGCAGGCCGGCCCCTCACCATATCAGCCATATCCCGCCAGGCCGGACTCGACCGCCATACGGTCTCGCATATCCTTGAGATACTCAGATTACGAGGCCAAATCCTGTTCCTCCACCAGGGAATGGCAAAAAAATACTACTGCAAAGAAAATTCTTCCCACACCATCTTCCCGACCGCATCGACTGACCTTATCATCATCGTCGATCAGGCGTTGAACCTCCTCTATGTAAATGAGGTTTCAGGTGAGTATGCAAAGGATTCTGCGAAAAATCTCGCAGGAAAGAAACTCGACTCACTACGCCACCCTGTCCTTCATCACCCGGAGTTCTTTGTGAACTTACAGGAGGCCAGTTTCCAGAAGGTGGTCCATTTCACGCAAGTGATCTCCAGTGAGGTGAGTTCTCTCGCTTATCCTGTCACCATTATCACTATTGATATCCCGGATAAAGGTCCCGGGGTGCTCATCATCATCGAGGAGGCCTTTGTCCATGATGGTGCACCGGTACCGCTCAACCGGGAGTTAATCGAGCAACTCAGCCCCGGCATCATCGTGGCCAATGTACAGGGAGAGATCTTGCACGTGAATCCCTCATTCCTACAAAGTACCGGGTACCCCGATGAACTGGAGATCGTTGGTCATACTATCACAGACTTTATCGGCGAAAACCCGTATCTCCTCGACACCATTCATCATCCCAGTACCAGTCACGATCACTTTCACGAGATGATACTGAAGAGACGGGACGGCAGCCAAGTCTTCTGCCTGATGCACTGGGAGCTTGTCAGGTCCCCGTCGGACATCCCCCTCTACATCTCCGGTATCATGCTTGACATGTCCGGCAGGGGGGAACTGAAGGAGAAGATTGCGACTCTCGAAGAGAGGTTCCGGGATATCGTCCAGGGCATTCCTGATGTAATCTGGGAGACCGGAACCGACTTCTGCTACACGTACATCAGTCCTGCTATCACAGCGATGACCGGTTACCACGCGGGGGAACTCATGGGAAATCCGCCGTTATGGCTATCATCCAACGAAAAAAACGAAAAAACAAGAAGGATCTTTTCAGAGGCCTCTCCGGAGGGATCCGTCATCATCACGGGGGAACACTCCCTGGAACACAAGGACGGACACCGGGTCATCGTCGAGACGCGTGCCATTCCACTGTTTTCAACTACCGGTGTATTCAGGGGTTATCGTGGCATTGACCGCGATATTACCGAGCGCAAGCGGACGGAAGAGACGTTACTCAAAAATACCGAAGAACTCAATGCAGCCTTAACAGAACTGACCGCTTCAGAAGAGGAACTGCGGCAGAACGTTGATGACCTTGGCAAGAGCGAACAGGCGCTTCGGGAGAGCGAAGAGAAGCACCGCTGCCTTATCGAAGAATCATCCGACCCCATCTTTTCGTTCACTCCCGAGGGTCGGTACACCTATGCCAACCGTGCCCTGGCAGAGGGGTTCGGCAAGCCGGTCAAAGAGATCATCGGTAAAAGTATCCGGGATTTCTTTCCCAAAGATGAGGCAGAAAGGCGCTTAACGGTCCTGCAGGAGGTATTTTGCACGGGCGAGAAGGGACTAATAGAGGGATACGTTCCGCGGGCAAACGGATCCCGATATTACGTTACGACGATTAGTCCGGTTAAGGATGACAAGGGATCGGTTATTTCTGCAATCGGTACCTCGAAAGATCTCACCGAACGCAAACTGGTTGAGGAGGCCATGCAGGAGAACGACGAAAAGATGGCACTTGTGATGGACGGAGTCCCGGCCCTCCTCTGTTATATTGATGCAGACCTGCGCTATGTCTATGTGAACAAAGCCTATACAGACTGGTACGGTCAGAACAGGCAAGAGATCATAGGAAAACAGATCAGCGACCTGATGGATGCTGAGATGTTTGAACGGGTCCTCCCGCATTATCAGAATGTATTGAGCGGGAACAACGTGTCCTATGAGATTTGCAACTGTAACGCAGTGGGGGAAAAATATTTTCTCAGTGTCAGATACATCCCGTATTTCAAACAGGGAAGGGTCGCTGGCTTTTTTGCGTTAATGCTTGATATCACCGGACGCAAAGTGGAGGAGGAAATACTTGCAGCCGCGTTGAAAAGGACCCGTGACCAGCAGCAGGCACTGGGCACTATCTCCTTCTCACCCTGTCTTTTTTCGGGAGATGTGTATTCACTTTCAGCCAGACTGACCGAAGTATCGGCAGGCGTGCTTGGTGTAGAAAGGGCGAGTGTATGGTTGTTTAACCGTAAAGGTGATGAATTGCAGTGCATTGACCTTTATGAGGCCCTGTGTGATCGACATACGTATGACCACGTACTGAAACGGTGTGAATATGTACATGAGTTCGATCTATTAAGCACGGCACAGTACATCGATGCCCATGATCCGCTGACCGACCCACGCACCGCTGGGTACGTGGAATGTTACCTCAAATCAAATCGCATTACCTCAATGCTGGACGCGGTGATACGGGTCTCCGGGAAGGACCTGGGGGTCCTCCGTTTTGAGCATGTTAACCGTCCGCACCACTGGGAGAGCGATGAGATTGCATTTGCCTGCCAGCTTGCTGACCAGGTTGCGATTACCCTGCTGAACCGTGATCGCAAGTGTGTTGAAGATGCATTGCGGGAGAGTGAATACAAGTTCCATGCGATCTTCGATTCCACCTTCGAGTTCATGGCCCTGCTCAGGCCGGATGGAAACATACTGGAAGTGAATGAGACGGCGCTGCAGTTTGGGGGCTTTGCCCTTTCTAACGTTATCCATAAACCCTTCTGGGAAGCCCGCTGGTGGACCCTCTCTCCGGAAATCAAGGCCCAATTGAAAG
>JBAXMF010000392.1:0-2909 GCA_037134435.1 Methanomicrobiales archaeon
TAGCTTCATTTAATTGACTATTTCAGGATTGGATCTCGTTACTGCGGAATGTGGGAAAAAGACTACTATTCAAGGATAATTTTCCATCGGAATATCGGAACTTCCCGCGATGCCATATAGGTTCATGGTTCCAAAAATCAGGCCGTGTTATTCAACCGAAACTTACATGTCACAGTGGAAATTGTATCCCCGGCTCTCCTTGTGTCGGGGGAAAAATGGACAGAGATTAAACCCTGTCGATAAATTCCTTTACTTTAGCGTAAAAATAGGGCTCAAGCTCCTTCATTACTTCGAGTTTTCCCCTGAATGCAAGGAGTATCCGCTCATCCCCATCCATATTGGCAAAATGCAACCGTTCCTTTCTCTCAACGATCTCAATATCAAATTTCCTGGTAACCTCGGAAATTACACTCTGTGGGGTACCGGGAGGTATGATCAGGTCAAAAAGTTCTTCTATTTCCGGTCCTTTTCCGCCTGTGCTCTCTTTTCCTGCACCTTGAACGGGTACACCCGATGATTCATCCTGCATGGTAATCCCTCACTCCAGACTCTGTTTATTTTCCTGCCTTAATACGTCTGTTCATAATACACGGCCCACCGCGTACTCCACCTATCGGTTGCTTCGGTTTGCCGAGTGAGTTCATACACCGTCCCATGAGTGCGGCACCCCGTGCAAGACCATCATCTACAAATACGAGGTGGTCATTCGGTTCATCAAACAGCTTTCGTTCGGTAATCCCTTCAAGAATGTACTCAGGTTTTCTCCCGGATATCGCCGCCCTGCCGGTGAACCCGATCGAACTGTTCGGGAAGACCAGTTGCTCATCAATGGCAACATCGATCAACCGGAGGGCCATCCTCGCACATACCTGGTCGATGACCATGTTCAGGAAGCCAAGGTTATAATTTTCGTGGATTTCAGCCCCAATCTTTTTCAGATCATCAAGCCCGCTCGCTTCCTCACCGGCGTCGCACCCTATCATTGCAACACCTGACGCCTTTGCAATATCCGCATAGACCGGCACCCGTCCGAACCGCCTTCGTTCAGCGGGTACGATCCGGATATCAATTATTTTATGACTCCGTTCTACGAAGTCATCTACTTCATTCCGTTTCGAACGGAGTGAAAAACCTCCAAGAACGCTCTGGTCACCGAACACGTCAAGCGCGGTACCGGTCCGCCCGTCCACGAGCCCGGTCCCACGGATGATCGCATCAGGGACTGCGCCTGCAAGACCGCAGAAGTTCCCGATTGTTTTTGCAAAGGGGTTCGGGTCGTCGGGTGACACGTCACTGGTGATCCGGCCATCAAGCGTGGTTCCAAAATCGATGGAGATGCAGGGGTTCCTGAAATCAACAGGTGTCCATTTCGCACCCTCCTTGATACCTGCCATGGCGAGTTCCCCCTCCATCTCGTTCGCTACCATCTCAACGCCAGTGCTCCCTACCGGCGGGACCACCCCTGCAACAGCCCCTACGAAGACGACTTTATCAGCAAAGCTATAGGGCTGCAGTTTTTCTGCCTGGTTTGCCTTCGACATGGGGGGCGTCATCTTCCTTGGTGGGACGCCGGCTGAAAGACACCCGTTTGCGAGTGCGATTACAAATACGCCGACCTGGTCGGGAGAGTCCATCGCAGCGACAACCCCGGTACTCCGGACCACAAAATCCAGGTCATGATGAACATCCAGGTGTACTTCCCGGTGACTCTCGATGAGAGTTTCCCTGACAAGTTCGGTAACAGATTCCCGTGTAAGTTGTGTCCCGTCAAGCGTCTCCCCGAATATATCTTCCCCTGGTCCCGGTTTACGCACATCCCTGCTCATCTTTACGGTTTTATTGATTACATACGACATCCCCGTATCAAGGTTTACGCCGGTGAGGATGCATTTTGTCGTTGTGTTTCCCATCTCTACCGAGGCAACAATGAAATAGGGTTTTTGTTTAAATTCCGGTACCTGCATTCCGGCACCGTGTGCGATCACCGGAGGCGGTGGACTCTCGACAATATGAGGTTTTGGCCTGAAAAAGGATCCGAGAAAACGTGCACACATATGAAATGGTTATTTTCGAATGAATGAGGATATAGCTTTCGATTTTTATATATCGGGAACTGACAAGAAATTCATTTCTTCTGTTGTTCATGTATTGAGAACTGCAAGAAACTAAAAATAATGGGATCCAAGTTACGAGAGAGGGAGATAAACTCTAAAAGTGGATGCACAAAATTTTGGGGCTCCGGGATTTCCCGGTTAAGAAGTGTCAACGAAACAGGTAGCCTGTTTCGCTGTAACAGTCCGGTAGTATGATGGGATTACTCATTTTTGCATTTTTCCCTTATTTTATCGCTGATAAGACTTCAAACCCGATATTGAGAAATTCCCAAATTAATTTACTACTGACCTTCGTGGCGCAGATAGGTGGAATAGAATTTTATCGCAGGGCCTCCAGAATTTTGGACCTGTTGGAAAGTTTTGGTCGTAATGACATCACAGGATTATGGGGGCGATAGACATGCCGGAACCGAAACTCCCTAACCTGAATAACGTTCAATTACTAGTATGGGATTTAAAAAGAAATGGGGAATAATGACCAAGGCTGTGATCCTGACGCTCATTCTCCTTATACCACGAACAATAATTGATTTTTACGGGCTCGATGGGATACCGATCAATACCGTGGTAGGTGCCTTCATCAGCGGCGCAATTTTTACCATTGCAATTATTTTCACCGGTACCTTCACAGATTTCAAGGAGAGCGAAAAAGTCGGAGGAGAACTTGCAGCCGCCCTGAAAGCATTGTATAATGACAGCCGGGTCCTCCCGTTGGCAGATGAAGCCCCGGCAGGAGTATTCAGGACTCATGTCAGGGACCTCCACCGGACGATATACAAATGTTTTATGGAGAAT
>JBAXMF010000393.1:0-2899 GCA_037134435.1 Methanomicrobiales archaeon
ATCTACGCAGGAATCGATGCCCTGAAAGGGGATAAGAACCAGCGGGGGAAACCTTTCGAGCAGAACACCCTCATCGACCACGTTGCCATCCTGAAACAATTCCTCATCCGGATGATCGAAAACAATTACAGCGACATTCTGGAAAAGAAAATTCATTCTACCAGGAACCCAAGGGAAAAGACGCTCACGAGGGTCGCTGCCTGAAACAGATCCCCGTTATATTCAGGATGATTACCATATGCTCACCTGGTGAATGGTGAGGTCCACCACAGGAGTGGCAATATTTATTGATTAGGTTTTCCAGTGTCCCTTTTGGGAGCTTTACGGGTCCATGAAATATTTCAGAAAAACAGGTGTTATTAAAACATGATGATATGAGCATCAGGCAAACCAAATTAGATCTATGAAGTTTTGATGATAAGTTCAAGAACATACCCGACCGGGTATACCCGCCAGGGCCAGTCCTTAAAACAGGTAGATTTTCCACAGGTCCCTACAGGCAATCATCAAAAAAGCAGGTTGGTTTCTGAGATGCCCATCGGAATTATCCTGGAAATACTTATTGAGGCGCCTGATTCAGGCAGTATTTCCAGGGTGAACCTTTCATGCGTGGACACCGGGTAGGGTGGGCAGGCAAGGATTGTAATAATCTGGTTATCGTTAATGAGACCATCCTGGGTTGAACCGGTATTTCCATCAATGACCGACCATTGCCCGGCCCCGGGAGGTGACCTGGTAAATTCGAGACGGGTGGGTATCACCTTATTCGTGCTCCATGTAAGGCTCATTCTCGAATAGTCGACCGGCGTTCCCAGGACTGCAGGGCCGATCGCAAACCTGATTTTTTCTATATTCGTCGTATCATGATTCGCTATCCCATATATCTCACCCTTGACCACAATATTTCCTGATACCTGGGCTATAGCTGTCTGGATGACCTGCTGGCTCTTTTGTGTAGTATAAAATCCTGAGTCAAGTACTACATATGAAAATACCGCAGCCACGACGGTAAATGCGATCAGGACCAATGCGGCCTCAAGGCCTGTGAATGCCTTATTATCGATATGCAATTTAGCCACACCCTGATTTATTATCCTTACCCTGCAGACGTGAAATAAATTGGGATTCCCATCCGGCCCCACGTATTTTCAGAACGGTTAAACCAAAACCCAGTAATATGATGATCAACATCCGGACACCAGGATTGGCACTGTTACCCACTCATTTATCGCACCTGAAATGAATATCTTATTTTTCTCGCCATATTTTTTATAAATCCAGATTCTTTTGCGTTGGAATGAAATTATTTTCTGATGCCTATTGGTCCCGGCATAGTCATGTTGGGTATCAAACAGGCACTTTTAGGCTGCGATTTTAAACCGGGGTAAATTATTACTGACACCACGGTGAGGATTTTTTCGCTAAAATATCCCGGTATTGGTCCTGGTTCAGGTGGCCGATCGGAATATTAAAGCAGAACGGTCAAACAGTCCAGAAACGAGAAAACCGCCCGGACTTTTTTTCAGGATTTATTACGATAATTAGCGACCGGGATTCGAACCCGGGAATGATTGCCCTTCATCCTGCCCTTCGCTGGGCATCGAGAAGTGGATCTGCTCAAATCGCCAGGCCCGGCCTGTGTTTTTCAGGACGGCCGTCATCCGTCCTGGTATCAGGAGCTGGTGGTCCCCGATAACTGCCGAGAATATCGCCATGCAGGTAACCCAGGCCACCCTGCCCTCGCCGTTGATACTCATTGCCGGGAACCTGAGGTGTAACGAGTTTGCCTGTTTAAAATCCCGTGCAATACCTGCCATCAGTTCTTTTCTTCCCTGGAACTCTTCATCCGGGCCACTTCCGAACCCGATTATTTCTGGAGAGCATATCCGGGCAAGGGCCAGTTTATCCTTTTTATGGTATGCTTCTGCATACATCTCAAACGTCTCGACAATTTCCAGTTCCTGTTTTTCGGATAATGTCATACAATGCCTATGCGTGTTAAGTTTTATTTAAGCTATTCATAGAAGTCAGCTTAAGTAAAATGCCGGCAGATTTTAATCACTTATTGTCCTCAGTGTTGATGAACTCAAAGCTTTTTGACGGGTAGAGTTTCTCGTGGACGAGCGCCATCGTCCTGACACGTCTCTGGCATTTTCGATCGAATCATTACCTTTGATGGCAGGGAGCCGATATAGGATAAAGATCATACGAAGGATTAGTGTACCGTGCTCCCACATGTGCAATGGACAAAAAAATAATTTTGAAAAGAATCTCATAATTTTCGTTAATGCATCCCCGCCTTTCTTGCCTCATCCCGATCAACTATACCCTGCACATCGATGAGCACCAGGTAATTGTTCATCAACATACAGATCTCCCCAACAGACCTCGCCCTGAAAGCGGAATACGCCATCACAATAATCACCTCATCCATCTTCTTGCCCTGATTAGGTAGTGGCTCCGCGTCAAACTGTTCAATCACTAATTCAGGAAGCAGGAGGTCCTATCCATTCATTGAATTCTTACCCCTGATTGTAGGGTAAACAACGATAATCAGGGCCCCGTTACCTCCAGTCGGGCAGATATCCACTGAGTTTAGCTTCCCCTGTTAATTTAGCGGAATTACGCCAATCGGGACAAAATAAGACCGATTTAAAGGGGCAATAACGCCGAAGTAGTTATTGAACATACTTTGGTACGGATTATCCGAAAAAGTCCCTCTATTCAAGACCAAATATCGCTAAATTGGCCTCCGATTTGTATCGACACGAAGAAACAGGATTCCATCGAGATTTTTTCCAGTAGACACACCCATGGACCATAAAAACCTAGACTCGGAAAATTTACTAATTGGTTCCGGGGAGAGGCTGCACACCAGCCATGTTATGAATCAAAACTC
>JBAXMF010000394.1:0-2882 GCA_037134435.1 Methanomicrobiales archaeon
AGCGCGAGGGCGGGAAGCGCTCCGAACCCTGGAATTGAATAATCGCACAGGATGACATCCCAGGTTTCCCTGGTTATGGTATCTCTCATATCGCGGGCTGTATCCACTCTTCGCTGCTGAACTTTAAGGCCGCCCTTTTCGAGCTCGGCTATCACAAAGACTGCATCATCCGGCGAGTCTTCGACCAATAATACTCTGATCTCATCTCTCATTTCTCCCTCTCCTTTCTTTTTATTTTCAGTTCATTATTGTTTTCGTTATGTTGTGGTCCTGCACAGGGCAAATTAGTCTGCCTTGTGGTGATTTCTGCTATTGCGGTCTCCCGGGAGGGCCGAGACCCCCGTCGTTGAATGTGGAAAAAACGGTTGTCCCGCAATCGAACGTGCTACCGGGCCTCAAGCTTCCGTCATGCCGGCAGATGATCTTCTGGACGATCGCAAGCCCGATACCGGTGTAGGGGCACTGCGATTCTGGATTGGACAGGAAACACGGCTTGAACAGGTCTTTTTGCTTTCGCAAGTATTCCATGGGCATGTCCCTGTCACGTTCGGGAAACTCTTTTCCTATCTGGAGTACAGCCATATCGTCATCGACGGGAAGTACGAACATTTTGTTCATCATAGCGTCTCATTCGCTCCCGTGCATTGGATCTGATCTGTTGTTGTGATCATCTGTAATGGATATCACCGGTTTCATGTTTTATTTTGTCCGGGTACGTGATGTTCTTATCCTGCATGATGGGTTCCCGCATCTCATTTCGGTTCTGCCCCAACCTTGCTGCTGCGGGAATTATCCGCATGGCAACAAAAGATGCAAGTGGGCACTGCGGCGGATTAAAATGGGTCCTCTCTTTTCCATTTACCTAGTATTACTGCTTAAGGATATCTGATAACCGCAATATACACAATTGTCTATTTTTTATCCGGGCATGAAGGACTGTTGCTTATTGTAAAATCCTCCGTAATATTAGCGGAAGGACCTGGAATCGATGGAGTACCTCGAATAGATCAGTAACCTGTGCAATATTCGTATGGACCCAGCCAATCATGTTCCGGACTTCATCGTATTATGTGACGGGTAAAATATTCTGGCCCGGTTGCCTGAAGTCTACAACATTACCCTGTCTGTTATGGACCTCACGTTTAATCAGGCCTATCTTCTATTCCAGGTTCGCAATATAATCAATTAATAACGACGCATAAGCAAACCATCTACAATCCTGAATAACGTGGTTGAACATTGGATACGAAAAATATCCATTCTATTAGAGAGTAGTTTGAATTTTCTATAATCATGTCGGACTTGTCGCGGGGAAATCCCGACCTTTCCATCCCGGGGAAGAATTGTCTGTAGTTAGGAAGGCGGTTCTCTGAAATATTCACGGGATACGTTATTATGGAAATAAAACTTATTGGATAATTGCTGAGGGGATTATCCAAAATCCGACCCATCGATTATGATTTCAGTCCTTCTTGTTGACGATGAGGTCATCCTCCTGGATGTCACAAAACGATTCCTTGAAAAAGGAAAAGACATTATCGTCACTGCAACTGCATCGGCATATGATGCTCTCTCTCTTATGGAATCTCACCGGTTTCATGCGGTTGTGTCGGATTATGAAATGCCACTCATGAATGGGATTGATTTTTTGAGGTCCGTGAAATCACGCGGGGACGATACACCATTTATTATTTTTACCGGCCGTGGACGCGAATACGTTGCCATTGAGGCCTTGAACAGCGTCGCAACCATTTACCTCCAGAAAGGCGGGGATATTACCGCACAGTATGCCGAACTGCGGAACATGGTCTACCAGGCAGTCCAGCGCAAACAGTCAGAACATGCCCTCCTCAACAGTGAGGAACGGTATCGTGCGGTTGTGGAAAGCCAGATGGAGCTTATCTGCCGGTTCCAGCCGGATGGCACCTACCTTTTTGTGAATGGTGCGTACTGCCGGTATTATGGCAGGACTATCGACGAACTGGTCCGACACCGGGATAGTCCAAAAATATTTCCAGAGGACCAGGTATTGATCAATCGCCATTTTTCTTCTCTAACACCGGAGAATCCTACTGGCAGCATGGAACATCGTATCAACAGTCCCCAGATTGGTATCCGTTGGCAACAATGGAGTGATACCGCTATTTTTAATGAGCGGGGTGATGTGATCGAATACCAGTCGGTAGGTCGTGATATCACCGAAAAGAAACAGCTACTCGATGATCTGATCACAGCCAAAGAGAAGGCAGAGGAAAGTGACCAGTTAAAAACAGCATTCATCAACAACATTTCACATGAAATACGGACGCCGCTCAATGGTATTCTTGGTTTTGGCGACCTGATCTCACAGCCAGGCATTACAGAAGATGAACGGAGTGAATACTTGCGCGTTTTGCAGCAGAGTACCAACAGGCTCATTCAAACAGTCACAGACTATATGGATATATCGAAGATTGTGACGGGTAATATGGAGGTCAACAAAAGCGATTTTGATATGAATGAACTGATTGATGAACTTTTGTACCAAACCAGGAAACTGTGCTCCAAAAAGGATATTGACATTAAAGTTGAAACACCGACATCTGAAAACTCCCTGATGGTCTTCTCCGACCGGCTTTTAGTCAGGAAGTCCCTCCTTCATCTTTTGAGCAACGCCGAGAAATTCACCCAACACGGTGCCATCACAATTGGATATTCCAAATTAGACGATAAGCTGGTATTTTTCGTAAAAGACACTGGTGTTGGCATTGCCAAAGACAAACTTAATGTTATTTTCAAAGCTTATTTGCAGGAAGATACCTCGACAACAAGGGGTTATGAGGGCAGTGGCCTTGGATTGGCCATAGTGGACGGAATCGTCAATTTGCTTGAAGGCAAAACTT
>JBAXMF010000395.1:0-2867 GCA_037134435.1 Methanomicrobiales archaeon
CAATTACTGACCTTGGTTACTAATCTCACACGATAGAAAATGAAGATTTTTCAGGTGCAAGATAGATTATTGTTGTACCAGGAGGCTGAACGGTTATGAAAAGGTTATCCTTATTTTTTATCGGTTGTTTTCTTTTTCTTGGAATATTCGTCGTGGGATGTTCAAATTTACCCACACCCACCTATACTCATTCAGTTAGTACGACACTGAAGCCCGGAGAGGAGAAAGCGTTTAAGATTCCCTTGCAGGAAACGAATACCCAGGTAGCAATTACATCTGACATCCCGGTTACCATATTTATCGAGGATGAGGTGGATACCATAATTCACAGTAACAATTTCAGTATTAACAAAATATTTTCTTCCAACGGAATGATTACGGTTATCAATAATAATATTCAATCAACAACCGTTAAGGTACAATTATCCAGGGCGGTATAGCGCAAATAACAATGGACCGGCTGACTAATTACTATTCCACTCTGTTTCAATTCGGTACGTGCAGGGCCTAAATTGGAAATCTCAAGGAAACGGAAAAGAATCTTTTTTAAAATAAAAATAGTTGGAAATCCCAGGCGGTTCACTTGATCTTTTTCTCGAGCTTCTTGAGCTTCTTCTTGGCCTCTTGGCTACCCGCGGCCGCCTGCTTTGAGAGCTCTTCTGCCTTGGCCTTCTTTACCTGGTTCAACTTCACCAGCTGTTTCTTACTCGTTGGCATACAATCACCTCGCTACGCCTTTGTTTATTATATTTAGCGTTTTTCCTTCTTAAAAATATCCCTGTGTCGTTGGTACCAGCCCTAAAAACTTTGAGTAAACGAAAAGCTGACCAATGATTCTCGTAAACTCCCGGAAAACAGTTCTAACTTTTCAGTTCATCTGGGGATGCTTCACTCTGGCCGATATGGGCTTCTTACCGTATCATTTAAGGTGAACTTTGAATTCGCGGTTCCCGGTATTGATCGCGGTGAACTCCCCGGTAATGGCTAACGATGGGAGTTTCTACTTTTACCGAAAAATCGGGTAAAAACGCCCAGTATACGCCCGAAATAAAGGTACATTCCTTCCACACAGGTATTCCTCACCCCACCCAACCAGACATCTTCGGCTCCTGTTCGTTTAAATCGCCCGCATTTTACCCCGATTGGTTCCGGTGCTGAATACGGCTATTTATGGAGTATTTCGTCAGATTCAAGCCATATTGAGGGTTTATTGGGGTTTATCCCCTTCGCGGGTCCCCAAAAAAACAACTATTTCCAGCCTGGAATGGGGCTTTTCCCGGATTTTTGCGGATAAGAGCCATCAAAGGTGGATAAGGTCGAACCTTCAAATTGCTTCAGGAGATATTCACCCAGAATTTTCCGATTGACAAGGATGATAATCTGATTCACGGCTCAGCAAACAGGAACGATTGAGAATAGTTTTAGAGAAATAGTTGGTGATATCCCTTTTTTTTATCACCTTCAAGTCCTTTTTTTTAAATTCAGACCAGAGAATTACCCCATTTTTGAAATTATCCCTTATTTGTTTGTTGGGGCATTTTCTAACCGCTCAATATATTCTATACCGGCAATTGTTTTCAAAAAGTAAGGGAAATGTTCCTGCCTGGTATAACCACAAAACACAGGTGTCAGATGTTCCCCTGATATCGGGGATGGATTGTACCTTATTATCCATTCAACGTTGTGAAGGATTCTTCAGCAGATACCCAATGGTTTGCTCCGATCGAGTGAGTTTCATGACAAGACACCATTTTTTTCCTGTCCTGAAAAAAATTGTTTTTCCCGTTACGGTCCTTTCCACAAAGTCCGGTATTATTGCGATACAACGGTCAACAACAAAGAAACCACCTCTCTACATATGCGAGGTTATTTATTGTCCCTAATAGTAGTATGAAATGTAACTAAGGTGGTATCTATGGAGAATATTTCTTGGAAATTACTGAATTTAGAACGATTTGTGTTAATAATTGCAATTTTTATCGGCCTGGTAGTTATGATTACACCTGTTTCAGCCTCCACATGTAATCTGGATTGTTTTGTTAGCTCCCCCTCATCAATTCCAAACCAGTTTTATCAGCCTTATAACGCCGATCCTTTTACAAATACGCCTTTTGCAGATGCTTTTAACGCCGATCCTTTTACAAATACGCCTTTTGCAGATGCTTTCAACGCCGATCCTTTTACAGATACGCCTATTGTAAATGATATGTACGCCGATCCTTTTACAAATACGCCCTTTGTAAATGATATGAACGCCAATCCTTTTGAAAATCTGGGAGGTAACAACCAGTTTTCTCAACTATCATGTTCCAGTAGTATTCTGGATTTCCTTATCAATGGAGAGGGATAGTCTTCCGTGAGTCATTTTGGATATTACATTATTTGTTCTATGAAAATAATTCAGCAGTTTTCATTTTTTTCCCATATTTCACAAAAGGAAACAGGTATTTTTGTAATTCGTAAGAAACAATGAAAAAATGGTAACACAACATACAGTCCCATTCCCGGTCACCTGCCTATGGTATGATATGACCGTGGTATCTGCCTTGCATTGTTAAATAAGATAATTGTGTACCAGCCGTGATTTGAGAGGCCGATGTTCAAATACTAAACCAAATATCTGATACAGGAATGTGTCAAAGACCATTCTTCAAATTCGCGATTGGCATACCAACGGGGATCCTACGTTGGGTTGTCTTTGTATCGCTTGAACGCATCATTGTGCGATGCCCACATCGATTTCCGTACCGGAAGCTCAATGACGGCATACTATCCACCGGCAACGATGCTTCCAGCCAGCTCCAGTATTATAACGAAGGCAAAAAGACATTTCGAAGCATCAGCCATTTCAGCAACCCCTATGGGAA
>JBAXMF010000396.1:0-2865 GCA_037134435.1 Methanomicrobiales archaeon
TAAAATTCAATTTGCCGGTGGTTTTTCTGGCGGGGATTAACGAAGGGGATATTGTCACTATCGCCATTACGAAGGATGTCGTTGCGACTGATGAGGCGAAGGAGCGGGTGATGAGTTTGATTGAGAAGTTGAAGAGGAAGGGGTAGTGAGGGGGTGAGGGGTTTTATAAAACGCTTTTTATGAAGATTACACACAATAGACGGATAGTATATTTCGGTTATTGACGTGCTCACTCGACGAGTGCGATCTCATTTTTTGAACTGCTTCGATGAGTTTATCTGTTCGTGGTTAGGTATATCGTATCTGGATATCTATTGACGAAAGCGGGCAGTATTATAAAGAGGACGTCTGGAGCTAGGTTGCGAGGCTGGTGAATATGGCGATCCTCACATCTGGAAAAAATATATCCCCGCCCGTTGCGGGCATTGCTTGAAGATATAGACGAATCTTCGGAATTTACCATGAACATGAATCACGGGAATCGAAAACGATCCAATTACACTCGGGCCCTCCTATTTATCATATTCATCGGTGCAATGCTGGCGATTTCTATTACAACTGCGGCATCTGCCTACACAATTACTGCGACAGCGGTGGGTCATGGAACAATAGAACCGTCAGGAATGGTCACCATTAACCCCGGCGACAATTCCCCTCCTTTCTGGATTACCCCCGATTCCGGTTATCGCAGTGTAATGACAATTGATGGAGCGGTGGTCGCTGGATCTCAAGGATACACGTTTATTAATGTCAATTCTGACCATGCCCTCTCTGTTACGTTTGCTCCTGACACCGGATCCCTAAGCGTCAATTCATACCCGGTTGGCGCCATCATTTATATCGACCGGGTTAACGTTGGGTTAACCCCGGAAATGGTGGAGGTCTTAGTCGGGACGCATGAATTACGGCTCGTTCTTGCGGGCTACAATGATTATACAACTACGGTGACCATGGAGAAAGGCAAGACAACAAAGGTTGACAGGAATCTTGTCCAACAGATACCAACTCCGACAACAACCACTCCCGTATCGGTGAGTTCGACGCCGTCTGGAGCCTCAGTGAATCTCGATGGAATAAATATGGGGACAACCCCCCTGTCGATTCACTCTGTTTCGTACGGCACCCATACGATGAGACTCACTTATCCGGGATACCAGGATAGCAGTAATCGGGTTGACGTTTCTGAAACTTCAAACGCTTATGAGTACACATTAACACCAACCGGGCAGGTATCTATCGTAGCACCGGAGAGCACCGCCGTAACCAACCCGACTCCCACCATCGGGACATCCTCGCCGAATACCCGGGCAAACGTACCAGGGAATACTAACATATTAGGTATTCAACCTCCCGCGATGCTCCTTCCATTGACCTTGATAATTTTCCTATTTATTGCGTTAATTCCACTGATCCCCATCCTTGCCCATGACTATCCTGGGCTTGGCCACCTGTCGTTTTCCCAGTCACTTAACATTAGGGCGGGTGTAGCAATTGGGCATGTCGCATGCGGGGCAGGCCTGCTATTTGTCATTTCAAGGATGATACCCCTGCTCCTGATACTTACGAATCCGCGAACCTTCCCGCTCCTGTTTATTGCGTTAATACTTGTGGCTTATCTGATCATTTCTGCATTTATACTTGCAATAGAATCCCTCCAGTCCCGACCTCTCCGTTGGACTATGAGGGTACATGGTGTGATAGGCGTGATCACACTCGTTGTTACTCCGGTGCTTCTCTTTCTGTTTGCACGGGGTGAAGTAATGGCGATCCTCGTAACCATTGTGGCGGCCCCGGTATCCGCATTCCTCGCCCTCTGGCAGGATCACACTCTCGTTTTTCATCAACGACAAATGTCGACCCTTTCAACTTTTCCCGGATTCCACAAGATACAAGAGTTCGGCATGCCAGCAGCAGGTGAAGATACCAAATCCCTTACGAACACCCGGGAAAAGACAAACAAACAACAATTGTATAATGAATTGGAGGATGAATATGGATTTCCCCCGGCTACATGTCATTCTCTTGTCCAGCTCATGAATGAATTTGTTGAAGACAACTATGGCAACCTCAGGAACGACATCCATATCATCTATCATGCCGTCCGCAGTGATGAACCACCTGAAAAACCATTGGACTGTCTCCGACTGATCCCTGTATTACTCACCATATCACAACCGGACGATGCAGACATTCTCCGTTCACAAGGTATCAGCGGATTGCGAAAACACAAACTGCAACGACTGTCAAAAGAGGCCTATGATCATGGGGGTCAATTTCTACAGGAAGATCTCGCATTACTTCTCACCACAAGTATCCGGACTATTCAGCGTGATATAAAAGAATTACGGGAGCAGGGGATAGAGATCCCCACCCGGGTTTAATTAAGGACATAGGACCCACCGCATCTCACAAGACAAAGATCCTCAGGTTATATCTCAAGGGATACGAATATACCAAAATTGAACAACGGACACATCACACGGGTGATTCAATCAAGCAATACTTCTCTGAATTTTCTAAAGTTATTTTACTTTCACAGAAGAACTACACCCATTCACAGATCCGGGAACTGACAAGTCAATCTGATAAGGTTGTATCTGAATATCTTGTATTGTTCGAAACATACAAGGAGAGCGGCAAAGATCGTCTCACCCAAATACTCAACCCCTCTCCGACAGAGTTCGACACGAAAAAAAGGGGTCGGGGGTCCAGGATGACCGCACCAACTGCCCGGGGACGTATTATCATATATTTGAGAACTAATCTAGAATGTTAGACGTGCCGTATCCCTTGCAAATATTTGAATGGATCCTCCTGGGTATTTGGGGCATATTCTGGTCATACTGGCTCATAACAGCATGGCTG
>JBAXMF010000397.1:0-2845 GCA_037134435.1 Methanomicrobiales archaeon
CGAAGGTAAGCCAACTGGTTGTGAGGGGGTACCTTTTTGAAAGTTACTCAAGCAGAGAAGTATTCCTGGCGATCACCGAAAAAGGCCGGGGCGTACTCCAGAAATCTTCACCCTGAATAAAAATAGGCAGGGCAACGAAACACCGGGTGGAATCATACATTCTAAATTTTTCGCAGCGGCGACCCGTCATACAATTTTTGCACGAAGATTCTTTCTGATTTTCTTACAGAAGACATCCGAATATCGTTCTCATGGGTGTTTTTATTAATCCAATCCTCACCGCATCATGTTCCATTTGGTGCAGTTTTTTTTGCAGCCTGATGTTTTGCGGCCTAATGAAAAGATTCGTTTGCCGGGGGGAAAAATTTTGAGGCTATATTCCCATAGGTCCTATTCATTCTCTGGCGTATTCACTCCACCGAACAATGGTGCTGACGAAAGCGGGAACCTGAAAGGTGGGTGGGAATCAGGAAAATTACAAACTTCCTTCCAGCTCTGCGAGTATTGTTGCCCGGGCTTGCAGTATCCGTCCGACCTGTACAGGGACCATGTATATGGGGAGGTACCCCGAGTCACCTTGTTACTCGCCAAAAGTCAGAAAAAGGGTGATTCCGAAGTCAAAACATGGTCTTTTATGGGACTTTGGAAAAGGGTAAAACCCAATAAGGGCCAGATATCGGTTGAATTCGAGAAGAATCGCCCATTTTAGCCTTATTCAGCATCTAACCCAATCGGAGCCAAATGCGGGCGATTTAAACGAACGAGAATGGATTTTACGAGTTGAGGTGGGGTGCAGATACCTCACTGTAGGTATCGTTTCGTTAATTCGGGCGTATAATAGAGGGATTTACTAGATTTCGCCAGCTCTGCGAGAATAAAGTCCCATTTTTCCTGGTCGGTGATTATGTTCTTACCTGCCTATTTGCCTGTCTGGCCACCTGGATAAAAACCGACCCGTTTTCAATAGCCCAGCTTAATTTGTCTCCTATGACGGGATGGGCGGATTCGGGGCGTTTTGGCGGATTCGGGGTGGATTATTTTTAATGAGGACATACACTGTTCTTCTCCCGGTTATTCCCTGTTTTCTATCTAAGCGAATGACCGGACTTGATATCCGTGCGGAGGTTTGGGAGAGAAACAAAAAATATCTTCTCGGCGTAGCGACAGCCGTTATTCCTGCCTGGTTTTACCAATGATCGTGCAGCCTTTGTAGAGACTGATTTTCTGCGTGTCCGGTTGATGTGGTCAATAGTTACCCTTTTTCCGGTAACCTAAAAGCGGATAGCGGAAAATATAATTGATAATAAGATATTAAAAAGTATACAGATCGGGGACCATGAACGCACTCATCCAGAACCTGAATTTTAAGATAGAGGAGTTCTGCAAGGCTTGGAACGTGAAGGAACTCTAGGTATTCGGCTCTGTTATTAGGAACGATTTCCGCCCGGAACAGTTCATACCCTCATCAATCTCGCACAGATGGAAGAAGAACTAGAACACTTCTTCAACCGGCGCATCGATCTCATCACCCGTCAGGCCATAGAACAGAGCCGGAACTATATCCGTAAAAAAACCATCCTTTCAACATTGGAGATGGTCTATAGCGCGTAACGATGCCTATCTCCTCGATTTTCTCATTATGGCAAAAGATGCCCGCGAATTCTCAAAAAACCATACCCGTGAATCATTCATCGCGGATCGCCAGTGCCAGTACGCTGTCATACGATGTCTTGAGGTGATAGGGGAAGTCTCAAAACGGCTCTCACCGGAAATGCGCAACAAGGTTCGGATCGATCGAAACGATCCACTATGGCTCGAATGCGGGACATGCTCATCCATTCCTATGGGAAAATGGACCTCGACGAATGCTGGGACACCGTAAACCATGATATTCCACGTCTCATCACGATCCTTGAACCCACAATCCTGCATGATGAGCGTGAATGACTGGCCAGTCCGATCAGCTTATACTCGTCACCCCATATCACAAAACCTGATACCCGCTTCTCCCTCGAGTACTATTATTCTGCCTGATAGCAGGAACCTCCAAGACCAATAGCAGATACTGGGACAAAAACAGCGAGATCGGGAATGGAAGATTTCTTTTGGTCTTATAATCGGGTGTTTAAAACCATCCCAGCTGAAGGGCCCACATTGAATTTCCTCTTATTCAGTTTCCTGTCCAATCCCACTCCCGATTACGAAGCTTTGTCTGGCATCTTCCTGGCAAGAGAAATCAAAATTAAAATTATGCGATTACCCTGCTATGTAAACGAAGCCTTGCAGGCGATATCTTTCTAGGTGTAGGGATTCCACCAACAATATTTTGATGACCTTTCCTTGGATTCGTCTTTATTCTTTTAATGGGCCGGTCGTTGTTTTCATGTACTTTCCGTACACGACACACTTCTCGATTTGGAATTGAAATGGCATTTATCCATTCCTCTACATCTTTTTTTTGCAATTCAGAAACCGGTTGATGACCTACGACAACGAAATCTTTGGGTTGTAAATGCCATCGATTGAATTTCCTTCTTTCACTCATTTAACCATTCCACCGAATACAAGGTTACACGATATGGTGTGGTGATACTATTTCCTATATCACTAGGTAATGGATCATTAATAATGATGCTCCTCTTGTCAATTAAATGAAACTTTGAATTTCTCGGAAGAACAATTTCGTCTTCATTTTTTGGTAAATGGCCTAAAAAAATAGCTTGTTGCCCTTTTTTTAATCTAAGTGCTATAATCTGTGATTCATCTTCTACTTTAACCGAAAATTTGATTGCAACTTTTAATGTATATGTCACACTCACAAAACCTTTAGGTTGAAAAATATCAC
>JBAXMF010000398.1:0-2845 GCA_037134435.1 Methanomicrobiales archaeon
ATGCCGATGCCGCCCGGGGCAATTATGACTAGTGCAAATCGTTAGGCAAGGGTGACATTCATCTGTTGGACGGAGATAAAAATCGAAGAGCATGCGAGGGATAATACTTGACATCATTATCATCCAAAATAAACAATGGAAATGGTTGTTCCCAACTTGAAACGGGAATTGGTTTTACCACCCGGGTGCGTGGCCCAGAATAATCTTCTTTAAGTCATCCCTTGAATGACCCATTCTACTCCAGCTATTTTTATTCAGGTGGCCGATTTCTGGAGTAATCCTCGACCTTTTTCCGCGAGTGTCAGGAATACTTCTCTGTTTGAATAACTTTCAATAAGATATTTCCTTAAAATCAATTGACTGATCCTTGAACGGACGTCACATTCCCCATATTCCGGCAGAAATCTATTAATAACATTACCAATTTTGCAGTTTGGTTCATCTGACACTACCTGCAAGACCTTGATATACATGGTATCGGGAACGAATTTATCCTCACTGAATAATTCCTTCATAGATCTCCACTTATATAATTATTAATCCCAAAATTTCGGTTCTGAATTATCAAACAAGGTGAAATTTTCATTATTTACGGAAATAATGGGAGAATTCAGTTACCCAACTAATCACGATCTATTCACGGAGAAAATCCGTGCCTTGCAATATTAATGAGTCAATATCTCTTTATTTTCAATCCTGTACGAGCAGCCATGGAACCGGGATTTTTCACGGAACACCTTAAAAGGTAAATAAGGCATATTTTTCGCCCGTTCAAGAAATTTTGCAACAATCAATCCGTCGAACTGAAGATTACATATCCGGATGATTGTTCCGACTTCCCCGGTCAATTTATTTCTTTTTTGGAGAGAAGAAATGAGCGATTCGCGGATTTCCCATTGTATCTGTCGGATTTCACTCTTTTCCATACGATGTATATGGGTTTATAGTAGTCATAGTTATGCAATGGAACAAAAGCTGTTTCTACTGGATAAGTATCAGTATTCGGGACCGGATAAGAATTGAAAAAGATAGAACACAGAGTGGTGTTAGCACCACACTACACTACAGTACACTACACCTCATCCTTGTAGAATATGCCTTTTTGCAATAAACTTCCGTGCCACAATCTCTTATACCTGCGAAATTATTTGACAATTAGCAACACAACCAAAAAAGGGCCCCAGCCTCTACCCCACCACATCAAATGTCTTCGCGAACGACGTCCACCGTACCTCCTTACCAATGTTGAACCGACCGTTGGCCATGAGGTCCTTACCGATCGAGTTCACACACCCGAGCTCAGTAGTCGTACCAATTCCTGCCAGACTCCTTGATCCAAAGCTGAAGGACCCGGTATCCGACCCTGACCCAAGAGCCGTAAACTCAAACGCATCCGGCATCTCCAGGTCAGCCTGATCAATAGAACCAACCGAGCGATACGATAAATCATCAGCCGCCACGAAATAACGGAAAGGCAAAAAAAAGAGTTCCCTAAAAAGTTGGCAGAATGTTTCAGGAAACCCTGAATTTCCCCGCACCACTCTGTCCATCCTGGTTGATTACGGTCAGGTTATACATCCCTTTCGGGTCTTGGGGGGAGGTAGTGAGTGAACCAGAAATCCAATTAGGGGGGCTAACTTTTAGACCTGACATTGGAATTATTACATCGTTCTTGGAGATGAATACCGATGCACCAGGTGAAAAATCATCGCCGAAGATAGTTATCGGGATGGTTGTACCGTTTTTGGCATTATCAGGTGAGATTTTTATAATGTGCAGTGGGCTCCACCGCAGGGTAAATCCTCGGGGCCAGGTACAATAACGGCCATCCGGATTGGTTATCCTTAGATCATAGAGTCCAGCCTTGTTCGAATTTTTGAGAGTAGTTTTGATATCGTTGCCCTGCACAGCCGGGGGTGTTAAAAGTTGGAGTTGCTGGCTGCCGTTGGTGAAGGATACTGTTGCACCTCGTTGGAAACCCGTCCCGGACATTGTAATGGACATTGTATCTTCTGTCATTCCCTCCGAAGGGGCAATGCGATCAATTTTCAGCGTATAAGGAGCAGTCACCGCTGTCTGGTTCATCCAGGTTGTGTTCGTGTTACCATCAGTCCCAACCGTTTGCGTGCTGATCGTATAGGATACCGATGGTTTCAAACCGGATATCGTGTAAGACTGGACTCCCCGAGGAACGTTGGCTTTCGAAATCCCGTTCACGAAGACCCTGACCGATGCAAACCTGTCAGAATCAGGGTCGTTCCAGATCCATGTAACCGAATTTTCGAGATAGGTGGTATTATGGAGGTTGGTGATACCAGGCGCCCGTATGGAATTTTCATGTTCAACCATTGTAGCCGCTGCAAAGAGATCAACGGCAGCTGCCTGGTCAGAGGAGTACAAACCACACCTGCATGGAGGGCCTTCCCAGTAATACCCGAATGAATCCGTAGTTTTCCAAAATTCAGTATCTGGGCATTCCTTCATGGTGCGGGTACGGTCATTGTTCCAGGCACTGTCAGAGGTGGTCAGGAGCAACTCGCGGATTTGAGCTCCTGCTTCCGGATTGTATGCTGCCATATTCTTATAGGAGTACGCCAGGTCACGCACTAAAATTCCCTTGAAACTGTGCATATCAAAGTCCGGACAACTTGTATTACGCTTCGCCTCCCGGATGATGTGGTCAGCGTTGAGTGTTTTATAATATCCATTCCAATGGGAGAGAGCCAGCTCATTGGGCCATGTTTCGCCGGATAACTCTGCGTAATCCGTCATTGCCACCATGTACATGCCCTGGTTATACGACCAGAGATCATTAGATTTCACGCCGTCTCTACGGATGCCATCG
>JBAXMF010000399.1:0-2841 GCA_037134435.1 Methanomicrobiales archaeon
TGCCGGGGAAAGGGGCACGGTTCGAGATGAAGGTCCCGAAAGGGAAGTGGCGCACTGTGAGGGGGGAAAACGAATGACCGATGCAATCCGTGTTCTCTACGTTGATGACGAACCCGATCTTCTGGAGATCGGGAGGATTTTCCTTGAGGGATCAGGGGATTTTGCGGTAACGACGGCAATGGGCGGACCAGAAGCAATCCGGTTGCTCGAACATGAGAGATTTGACGCCATCATCTCTGATTACCAGATGCCGGGAATGGATGGCATCCAGCTGCTTGTTGAGGTACGGACACGGATTGGATCGATTCCGTTTATCCTGTTTACCGGGAAAGGCCGGGAAGAAGTAGTCATCCAGGCAATCAACAGCGGAGCGGACTTTTACCTCCAGAAAGGCGGCGATCCCAGTGCACAGTTTGCCGAACTGGTCCACAAGGTCAAGTCAGCAGCATCCAGTAAAAGGGCTGAGATGGAGTTGTGCGAGATCGAGGAACGTCTTGAAAGTTATATTAATAATTCACCGGATGGTGTATTTATCGCTGATGAGACGGGCTGCTACCTCGAAGTCAATCCGGCTGCCTGCAGAATTACCGGGTACGAAAAGGAAGAGCTGTTAGCGATGCATATACCGGACCTGCTGCCGCCCGAATCCCGGGAAGCGGGTGCAAAGCATTTCAAAGAAGTTATTGAATACGGCCACGGGTGCGGTGAAATGCTCTTCAGGCATAAGGACGGCTCCCTGCGGTCCTGGTCGGTTGATGCGGTAAGGCTATCGCCCACCCGTTTTATAGGCTTTGTCAAGGATATCACCGGGCGCAAGCAGGCGGAGGAAGCGCTTCGTCAGAGCGAGCTGCTGTTTCGCGAGGTCTTTAACAATGCGAACGATGCGGTATTCCTGCTTGAGAGAACCCCGGATGGACCCGGGAGATATCTTCTTGTGAATGATAAGGCCGTCCGGATGCTGGGATATTCAAAAGAAGATCTCCTTGAGATGTCCCCACGGGATATCGTGCCGGAGGACATTGCAAGGAAAGTCATGCCTGATGTCATAAAAAAACTACAGGAAAACGGGCATGCTACCTTTGAGTCTGCACACAGGAGAAAAGACGGGAGTACCTATCCGATTGAAGTCAGCACCCATACGTTCCGATACAGGGGAAAGGATGTTGACCTCTCCATTGTCCGCGATATCACCGAGCGCAAGCAGGCGGAAGAGGCACTCAAAGAGAGTGAGGAAATATTACGGGAGATCATTGAGAAAAATCCCCTGTCAATTCAGATCGTGGATAAGGATGGGTTCACTCTTAAAGTAAATCATGCACACACCCTGCTTTTTGGTTCTGTACCTCCTTCAGATTTTTCAATTTTTGCTGATCTTGTGAATAAACAAGCCGCACTTGAGAAATTGATCCTGCGTGTTAAAAGTGGAGAAGTGGTGAATCTGCCCGATATATATTTCAATGCGCATGATTCTTACCCGGAGTACCCGGATGTTCCGGTTTGGGTACGGGCGATTATTTTTCCTTTAAAAGATAAGTCTGGCAAACCTGAAAGGTTTGTTTTCATTCATGAAAATATCACCGAGCGCAAGCGGGCGGAAGAGAAACTTCTCGTAAACGAGCAAAAGTACCGCGACATTTTTGAAAATTCTGTAATTGGGTTATTCCAGACTGCACCCGGCGGTCGGATGATCAACGTGAACAATGCTTTTGCCCACATGTACGGTTTTTCAGATGCTGCAGAAATGTTAACCGCCGATTTGGAGGTAGGTAGTCCCCCTTATGCCAATCCGGAAGACCAACAGGAAGTGCTCCGTATTCTTATGCAGATAGGGAAAGTCGAGAACTATGAAACACTGCACTGTAAACGGGACGGAACCCGTTTCTGGGTCTCGATAACTGCACGGACCATTCGGGATAATGAGGGGGACGTGCTCTTGTATGAAGGTACAATCATCGACATCACCAGACGCAAGCGAGCGGAGGAGGCGCTGAAGGAGAGCGAGAAGAAGTTCAAGACTCTGTTTGAGAGTGCAAATGATGCCCTCTTCATGATGGACAGCACGGTGTTTTTAGACTGCAACCATAGCACTCTGGCGGTTTTCAGCTGTTCAAAAGAGCAGATTATTGGGCATCCTCCGGCAGAATTTTCGCCTGAACGCCAACCTGACGGGCGGCTTTCCAGAGAAAAAGCAAAGGAAAAGATTGACGCGACCTTGTCCGGAGAGCCCCAGTTTTTCGAGTGGGTATATCTCCATCATGACCGTACCCCCTTCGATGCTGAAGTGACACTCAACCGAGTTCTGCTCGGTAATACCTGGAATATCCAGGCTACCGTCAGGGATATCTCCGCCCGCAAATTAGCAGAACAGGCACTCGCGAAGAGCGAAGAGCGGTATCGCAATGTCGTAGAGGACCAGACCGAATTTATCTGCCGGTTCCTTCCGGATGGCACACACATTTTTGTCAATGATGCATATTGCCGGTATTTCGATAAGAAACGGGAGGAACTCATCGGGCAACGGTTCAGACCTGTACTCCATCCGGAAGACAGGGAAATTGTTGTACGGCATTTTACCTCAATAACTCCAGAGCACCCCGTGATGGATATCGACCAGAGGATCATCATGCCCGATAGTAGTATCCGCTGGCAACGGTGGAGCGATCGTGCAATATTTGATTCAAACGGCAAGGTTATTGAATACCAGTCTGTTGGCAGGGATATCACGGCACAGAAAGAACTCGAAAATGAGATGAAGTACCATGAGCAGGAACTCATGGAATTCTCAACATCGCTTGCCACTGCGAACAGGAAGCTCAACCTGCTCTCCAGCATAACCCGCCA
>JBAXMF010000400.1:0-2841 GCA_037134435.1 Methanomicrobiales archaeon
CGAGGAACAACACCAGGCCAACGGTTGTTCAAGTTCGGGTCAGGCCAACTGCGGGGGGTTTTGCCACACCGCGAAATCGGGTGGAAAAACCAAATATTCGCCCGAATTAACGAAATGATACCTTTGGGGGGGGTATTACACACCCTCATAAAATCCCGCGACCACTATACTAGAGGATGTACTAACGGTTCTTATGAATACAATCCGGATGAAAAAATAGATAAAAACCCTCATGAATCAAGATGGCTTCGCATCAAAACGATGAAAATTTGAAGTTTAATTTTTTTTACACCCGTAGCGTTGTTGAACCCAAAATTTCATATTAAATGCCCCCGGCATTTTTATCCCTGTATGATTGTGGCCCTTCGGCATCATGACCGTTTTCATAGGAAATAAGGGGTGTCTCGCACCATTGACGGAGCCCCGCCGGTTAACCACGGGGCATCCCGGGTATCAGGAAGGGGAGGTGATTGGGAATGGACTTCCCCTGACAAGCGGGTATGGGTCGAGGTTCAGTCCGGGCCCGGGTAATTTGTAGGGAACAGTGAACCCGTTACCAAGGTTGGGATGTGTCTGGGACCAGCCAGTATTACTCGGCGTACCCCAGAAATTGCCACCGAGATTGGGGCCAAGTACGATGTTTATCCCGGGGGTAGGGGTGATGTTCCATCTCGTGCCGGTGCTGGAAAGGTCATTGACATTGAGGTTGTTGCTGAAGTAGTTATTGTAAATGGTGTTTCCTGCCGCATTTTGAAGCGATATTCCATAGTAGCGATTATGTGTGATCATGTTATTCATCACCGTGTTATTGCCTGAATCCTCTATTACCAACCCGGTGCGGTCCAGTGTTATCTTGTTGGAAAGGACGACCGATCCGTTTGACCCATAGAAATGGATCCCATGGGGGTCGTTATTATTGGCAGTATTCGATATGATGATGTTATCCTGCGAGAATTCGATGAAGATCCCATCCCCCATATTATAATTGTCTGAAGCGATGTTATTCATGATGAAGTTCCCATCCGAATTCAGGAGGTGCAGGCCATCATTTGCATTATAGCGCAGGGAATTGTTAATGATGGTGTTCTTTGAAGAGCCGACGAGATACATCCCGTTATCCGTGTTATTCATGGCTTTGTTATTAAACAGGATGATCTTGTCTGATGCAGTTACCATAAATCCAAACATACCGTTCGCCGATGCATTATTAGCGGAAAGGATATTTTTAGATGCCCGCGTCATCACGATCCCGTTCAGCCCGTTAAATTGAGCCTTGTTACCGGTCAATAGATTGTTTTCCGAGTCTGTTACACTGATTCCCGTCTGGTTATTGTACTGAGCCGTGTTCCGGTCAAGCTGATTACCTGCGCTGTTGTTTTCCAGCAGTATCCCATAATTCCTGTTATAAAATGCAGAATTGCGGTTGATCCTATTATTTCCCGATTCATATAGGTAAATTCCGATATCAGTGTTGCCGGATGCTGTATTGTTCAACACCGTGTTGTCCCTGGCATTTTCAAGGTACACCCCGACGAGGTTCCCATTTGCGATGTTGTCCGAAACAATTGTCTTGTTCGACTGATAGAGGTGGATGCCGTGCGGAGTGTTATTATTAGCGATATTTTTTATGAGGGTATTGTTATTTGACCATTCAATAAAGAACCCGTCACCGTTATTCCTGTTACCTGAGGCGTTATTGAACATCATGGTGTTATTATCCGCCTGTTCAAGGTGCACACCATCGTCTGAATTGGAAACGAGGTAATTGGTGAAGAGGGTATTATTCCTGGACCTGATGAGGTGGATCCCATTGTACCCGTTTTCTGACGCATTATTGCCGGCAAGGTAATTTCCTGATGACTGGTAGATGGTGATACCATCTTCCTTGTTGAATGATACGTTGTTTCCGGTCAATACATTGTTCTCTGCGTTTAGTATTTCAATTCCGGTAAACCCATTGTACTCTGCCAGATTTTGGGTTAACATATTCCTGTGGCTTCCTACCATCGTGATGCCGCTCAACGCATTGTAGAGAGCATAATTACCGGAGATGATGTTCCCTGAAGAATTTCTGAGCAAAATGCCGTTCTGTTTGTTGTGGGCAATCAAATTCCCTGATATGGTATTGTGGTCTGAACCAGTGAGCTGGATGCCCACGGTATGGTAAAACGCCATGTTGTTACTTATTTCAACATTCCGTGAATTTTGAAGCTCTATTCCAACATTGTCACCCTGTGAGACATTATTCGATATTGTTACGCTGTTGATAGTTGATACGATATCACCGGGCTGATTTCCCATGACGTTATTGAAAAAAACTGCTGCCTTGGTGAACCCGGTAAGCGTGATGTTGGTGATGCTGATGCCACCGAGAGGTCCCAATGAGGGTCCGGACGGGTCATTTGGGGACTGGGCATTTACAATTATTCCGTACTCTGTTTTGCCTCCACCGTCCAGGATGGCGCCCATACCGTCAAAAATGGCGTTGGAGGCATTAATGAGGATGGCAAAACTATTTCCAAAATTCGAGAATGTATGTGCTCCATCAAACAGGACACCACCCGTTCCGGTATTGTCGAGCGGGTTTATGCCCATGTGCCAGATCAGGCCCTGGCCACCAATGACCCACCCCTGTTTGTTATAGTAGTAGGGGTTGTTCGTATCTGAGTTGTTCAGCGGGGGGTCAGCCCATGTACCGGTGCTCCCCGGGCCCAGGACCAGGTCCCCGCCTCCTTATCCGCCAGCTACAACCTGCGGTCCGGACACCCCGTTATCCGCAAATACCAGGATGGCACACATGGCTAACATTACAACAACGATGCATATACTATACCATAACCT
>JBAXMF010000401.1:0-2839 GCA_037134435.1 Methanomicrobiales archaeon
AGGATTTTGCCGCATTATTGCAGAATAGCGGTGATGATGCCAGAAGAGAGATCATCAGGAAAGAGGGGTTTGATTTCACCGGAGAAGAATTGAACCTGGTACGATCTGAGATCACGGATGTTGAATTATCAGCTGTTATCGGGGGGATAGGGGGACCTTTAATGGGTGGAGATAAAAAACCCGGATTTCCTGTAAAGAAGGAAGGGCAGGACGGAGGAGCTCAGCTCTTGGAGTAATTAAAAATTATTCATGGATAGATAACACCATTCAATAATTTATCTCGTTGAAATTACCGGATTTCATTATAAATCAGGATTCCAAAGAGGGGTACATCATGACGATTGAAAGTGCGAGACTATTTTTGAAAAAAATTCAGGCCAACAAGGATTTTGCCGCATTATTGCAGAATAGCGGTGATGATGCCAGAAGAGAGATCATTGGGAAAGAGGGATTTGATTTTACAGGAGAAGAATTAAACCTGGTACGATCAGAGATCACGGATGGTGAATTATCAACTATTATCGGGGGGATTGGAGGACCTTGTAGTGTTGGAGATAAAAAATCAGGAGGGCCTTTAAAGAAGGAAGCGAAGGACGGAATACCCTGGGTCAGGGAGTAATTACAAATTATTCATGGATAGATAACACCATTCATTACATTATCTTGTTAAAATTACCGGATTTGATTATAAAACAGGATTCCAAAGAGGGGTACAATCATGACTATTGAGAGTGCGAGACTATTTCTGAAAAAAATTCAGACCGACAAGGATTTTGCCGCATTATTGCAGAATAGCGGTGATGATGCCAGAAGAGAGATCATCGGGAAAGAGGAGTTTGATTTCACAGGAGAAGAATTAAACCTGGTACGATCAGAGATCACAGATGACGACCTCGCTACCATTATTGGAGGGGTTTTAAATCCTGAATATGCCCAGGACAATGCCGGTCATCCTATTAAGCGAGAGAAGCCCGGGTATCCTTACACAAGAGAGACTCTCTAATGTCATGTTTAAATTTCAGGCCGACAATACTATATTAATAGATTATTATATAATAAATGGCGCAATATAACTCTGTGCTCAAACTGATTCCAAGTCTGATGTAGATGCACTTCAGAAAGCAATAGAAATCCATACTTTGCTCATCTATGGGTTTTTGATCAAGCACCCATCAAATTATGCGTTTCTACATCAACCTAATACTTGCTGGTGTACAATCCTGAAAATATTTCTCACAGATATTAACTTCAGATAGCGTGAATGTTTCATCCTCTCACCAGCCAAAAACTCTGATCCCCATACCCAGGACAGCCTCTTGTGGTAATCTCCTCCAGAAGGAAAGTTCAGGGGATTCCAGATTTTCGAAATCCAGACTGCCGTGTGTTCAGTTGTTGTACCAGACAATAAATTTATCGAGAGAATCAAACTCGTATCTGAATCTATCGTACGCATCAAACCATTTCTCAACTTTCCTTTTGTTTTGCGGGTCTTTAACCATTGCAAGGATAGGTCGGACTTCATTAATTTCAAGGTACTGTTTGAATTCGCTGTCCCAGCATCAGTTTTCATCTCTTCTGTGGGCACCAAACTCGCTGCCGTAGTTCATCGGTTGTCACCGTTACATCGCCATTCAGGTCGGTGCGGTACACGGCGGACCCAACCTGGGCCAGGCGACCCAGAGTCGCTGATGTCGGATGACCATAGGAATTCCCGGCCCCCACTTCGATGACGCTGATCTTCGGATGTACTTTGGTTAGGAATGCTGAGCTGGTAGATGTGGCGCTGCCATGGTGTCCTACCTTGAGGATATCTGCCTGAAGATTCGTTCCGCTATTGGCAATTTTGCTTTCTGCGTCGGCATTGGCATCACCCATGAACAGGAATGAAACGCCACCGTAGGTCATTTTCAGGACGACGGAGTTCTGGTTGATATCGTCCGAAAACTTGGAGGTTGGGTTGAGGACCGAGATGATCAGGCCCGGGTTTGATCGTGTCGCATGGTGGGGCGTAAACGTGACCAGGGGCAATCTGGGAATTGGTAAATCCTGAGTTTAAGGTGGTCTTTTATGGGACTTTGGGAAGGATGAAAACCAAATAAAGGCCAAATAATGGTTGAATTAAGGGATATTCGCCCAATTTAGCCGTATTAGCCATTAATGATAAACGGCGCCAAATGCGGGCGATTTAAACGAACGAGAACGGTTTTTACGAGTTGGGGCGGGGTGTGGATACCACCCTGTGGGTATCGTTTCGATAATTCGGGCGTATAATAGAGGGATTTACTCTTCCGCCGGCTCTGCAAGGATGACAATCACTTTTTTCCCGGCCCAGGACTTAGGGACGAATACTCTCGCAGATGTGCCCGCGTTTGTCGCTTCTTTTTCAAGTATCGAATATCCCGATATGGTGAACGTTTGTTTTTCCATAACAGTTTTATAGCAATTAAATATTTATAGTATTCTCCATAACAGTAAAATAGTCATTATACTGTTATTCTGGTGTAACCCATGATCAAACCAACAACACAACACGAATGGAGCTGGTTAACGGACCTGCCGGCACCGACATTGATCCCCGCAGCGGAACGGAACATGAAGGCATCGAAGGTGATCCTGTACGCGACATCGGCATTACTGGTCCTGATCTGGATGTCAGCGTTCATCATTTCCTATGTCAGCCTGGTTGCCGTTGCGACCGTCGGTGGCCTTCCCTATCCGTGGGTCTGGTTGTGGCCCTTGTTGTTGGATGCGTTCATGTGCATCGGTTCCCTTGATCTTATCCGCAGGGAATTGAACGGTGAAACAACAACGATCGCCTGGGCCGTTGTCATTGGTGTCA
>JBAXMF010000402.1:0-2837 GCA_037134435.1 Methanomicrobiales archaeon
TATTGGGTTTTGGTCGAAATTGTAGCCAATTTTTATGGGGGGTCCGGAATGGGAAATACTAACTCAAGCGATTGCGAAAAAAATGCAATCTAAATATTCCGGCCTCCCCCATACCCGGGAACCCATCACAGGGTAGTGAGCCCGATACCTATCTTGTGGGCAACCAGGTCTGCCTCATTGATGATCTCATCCGGCACCTCATCCAGCAAACCATTATCGATACGCATGCGGATCTGCCCGACTAATTCTTTTACCTGGTCCCGGACGTCGCCATCAGAGTAATTGACAAGGTCAGTTGCGTATTTATACGCTTCATTGAGGTCCCCGCTTTTTAAGTAGGTAAGGAGCAGCTGGCTGATAAATATCGCAGTTTGCCGGGGATTCTTTGTCATGGTACTCGTCCGTAGGGATTCCTTGAAGTCCATTTTTAAGAAAACGGCAAGATCTTTTTGCAGCTCGGCAACAGACTGGTAACGGCTTGCGGGATCTTTCTCTATGCACCGGAGGATAACGGGTTCAATATTTTTTGCATCAGGGTTGAGGTCCCCTGGGTGTACCGGGTCGAGCGTGGGTATTTTTGCGAGTATCTCGAGCATGTCGTCGCCCGTAAAAGGTAGTGAACCGGTGACCAGTTCGTACAGGATCACGCCCACTTGCCAGATATCGGTACGCTGGTCTTTTGTCTTGTTGGCTACCTGCTCAGGGGCCGCATAAACGGGTGTATAGGCGGCGGTCATGGAAGAGGTTGAATCGGTAATAACCTTTGAAAGTCCCCAGTCAGAGATCTTCGGGACACCACTCTTTAATAGAATATTCTGCGGCTTCAGGTCACGATGGATCACTTTTCGTGCATGCGCATATTTCAGCCCTTCGCAGATATTGAACAGAATCCACGCCGCCTTTGCAGAATCAAGGGGTTTTTTTATTTTATCAAGGGAACTATCGCATAACTCCTCCTCGAAATACGGGAACGGCATGATATTATAGTCATATATTTTTACAATGTTCGGGTGGCTGAATTTCGTCCAGTTCTGCATCTCGGCAATGAACGATTTACCGGTTGATTCATCGAGATAGATTGGTACTTTTACCGCGACATAGACGCCGTCCTTTCGTTTTGCCTTGAAGACACGTGCAAACCCTCCTTTACCAATGAACTCAGATTCTGCATATTTTTCAGCCATTTCAGGGGGAATGGTCCGCATCGTGTAATTTCCCGTTGCCGGGGGTGGCTGTGAGGTGCTTGACGGTGCCGGTTGCCCCGGATCCGTTCCGGGTTTGAACGACTGGGAAGTATAACCCTGGGACAGGACCTCGACCCAGAATTCGCTGGTCATAACGTATTCATGGTTACTCTCGTCTTTGTAATGCAGGGTGACTTCAATAGGGATGTTTCCGAGTGTCTTTGGCATGATCCCGATCTCGACCACGGTTGTTGAGCCAGCTTCAACGGTTATCGGTTTGATCCGACGGGTCTCAAAATCATCTGAAAATGAGAGGGTGACAGAAAACGCGGGGGCTTTTCCAGTATTCGTGACCTGGATTCCCATCTTGTGCCATGTCGATTGCGCAAATGTGGTCTGGTCCAGCGTGATAAAAAGGTCGGGGGTTATGCCGGACGAGGAATTCTGGGATGATGGGGTTGTACCTGTGACGGCCCCGGCATTGTTCGTGAGCTTGGAACGCGCCAGTTCGCGGTCAGACACTGCCTGGGAATTACCCGGATCGATGTTGAGTGCCTGGTCATAAGATTCGATGGCTTCGTTATTTCGGCCGAGCTTGGAGAGTGCCAGCCCACGGTAATGCCAGGCCAGTCCGCGGTAATGCCCGGTGTTGGGATCATCGGTTTTGATTTTGAGCGCCAGGTCATAGGACCCGAGGACTTCGTCATACCGGCCGAGGTAGTAGAGTGCCACACCCCGGTTGACCCACGCCTCAAAATAATTGGTCCTGATCGTGAGTGCCTTATCATAGGAGGCGACAGCCTCGGCATGCCGGCCGAGGTTGCCGAGGGCAATGCCACGTGAGTGCCAGGCATTGGAATCATTGGGACTGATCATAAGCGCCTGGTCGTAAGACTCAACGGCCTCGGCATGCCGGCCGAGGTTGCCAAGGGCGATGCCGCGGTTGTACCATGCCTGGGAATTCCCTGGATCGATCTTAAGCGCCCGGTTATAGGATGTGACCGCCTCGTTATTCCGGTCCAACCGTTCAAGTGCGTAGCCGCGGAAGTTCCATGTCTCTGATAAATCGGGGTTGATTTTGAGTACCTGGTCAAAGGAAGCAAGGGCTTCGGCATGTCGGCCGAGATTGCCAAGGGCGATGCCACGGCCGCCCCATGCAACATATAAATCTGGCTTGATCCGAATCGCCTGGTCAAAGGAGGCGAGGGCCTCGTCATACCGGCCGAGTCTGCCCAGTTCATTGCCACGGTTGTTATAGTCCATTGCCTGTGGTTCGTCGACCTTCCCTGGAATTTCAGCGCCCATCACCATCCCGCACCCATTGCAGAACTTTGCACTTTTGCTGACCATCGCCCCGCAGCTGGGACATGATCGCAACTCGAGAAGGGGTGCCCCGCAGCTCCGGCAGAATTCAGGGTTTCCGGAGATCTGGGCATTGCATTTCGGGCATTTCCTAGGGGGGACCAATGGTTTTCCGCAGCTACGGCAGAATTCGGGGTTACCTGCGATTGGCGCCCGGCAGTGCGGGCAGACCCTCTGTACCTGCATCTGTGCGCCACAGCTCCCACAAAATGGTTTTGCCGACTGTCCAACTGCTCCGCATGCAGGGCATTTTGCTAACGTTGCAGTGGCAGAATTGACGGTATCCATACC
>JBAXMF010000403.1:0-2836 GCA_037134435.1 Methanomicrobiales archaeon
ATGAACGTATCTACCTGCGATGCCATATCGTCAAGCTCGCGTTTATCCGCAATTACCAGGTCACGGTACATACTCGGGTACTCAGAAATTTCCCGATCGTTGATGATATCGAGCGCGTCCATTATCTGGAATTTGGCCTTCCGAAGCTCAGCTTTCATCTTCACCGGGTCTCCGATGGCCACGTACTGGGTCGCATGCATTACCGTTGCAAGTCCCTCATATTTCAGAATCGTATAATTCGTAATCTCAATGAGTGCTTCTGTATCATTTCGTTCATCATCATTGACCTGCTCTATCTGGTACAGGTCAGACCTCAGCAATTCGATTTTCCGGACCGTTTCAGGGACTATCTGGTACCGGAAGTAATTGATATCATCGCTCTTGTATAAATCCAGTTTCAGGTACCGCTCATTGGTGTCAGTGTTAATGACCCTGAATGTTTTCCATGCTTTTTCAAGTTGGTCATGGTTAGACGGCTCTATGTTTACGGTATAATCAGGCTCTTCCGCACCTGAATTTCCCTGGATTGTGGTATTTTGGAGCGGAGGAACTTTGCCTGAATCCACGATTGCAGGTATGCTTGAATTGTTGCCTTTAAACGCCTGGTCAGTACCCACGCATCCAGAGAACAGGGTGAGAACAAGAAGAATCAGGGCGAAACTACTCATATAGAAAAAATTCTTATGTCCCCGGTGTGGCATACAGTCTAATTTTTATTCCTGTTTGTCAATAAACATTCTGTCCCAACAGTTTCGTGGAACCACCACAATTTCTAATTAACCTGAAAATTACCGGGTTAGTTCAAAATCAATCTTCCCAGCCACGGTTAATATCTCGATACTAAGGCAAAGTTTTTCTGGGACAGTTTTGATATTTGAAAGGAAGGAAAATTTATTTTTTGGGTTGAAGCAATAACCGTTGAAGGGTCCTGTACCGCCGAATATCCAATTCCCTCATGGATCGACTTTCGGATCATCTCCTGTACGGACTGTCACCGGCGGGCATGATCCGTGTTATCCTCGTTATAAGGAGGTTATAGGAGTCGTGGTGCGGGTTGTACCTGACAAGCACTCCTGATATATCAACCTGTTCCGCATAACCCGCTTTCATAACATATTCATTTTCAGATGAAAGATGGTACGAAGGCATCACCGCATACACAGGTTTTTGCGGCGTCCCGTCGCAAAGTTTCCAGAGGTGGGTTTTGCTGTTGCCAAGGTCACCGGACATCACCGCTGCACAGACATTGATCCTGCGATCGACATGGCGTGATAGGGTCGACAATGTTGCGGTCTTTTTCCGGACTCCCGAAATGTGACCAGGTATTGTACGAAGTGGCCCAACTTTCAGGACGGCATAAGAATATTTAATGTCTGTATTAAGGAAGCGGTAGGACTCCTTGCACGAAGCGACCATTTCCATCAGGCGGGTAGGCCGAAGCGGTGGTTTTTCAATGAAACTCCAGCAATGTTTGGAATTACATGTTTTAGTCCATCCTGGGTGGCAGGGGGCAATGACGTTAAGTCCGGAGAGGGCAAGTTCCTGGACTGTCTGCCGCATGGCCAATGAATTTACCATGTCTGCGGGCTCGGTTATCACAATTACGCCGTCAGGTGATAAAACTTCTGACAGGGCCTTCACTCTTACCGCTCTCTCCCTGATCGTCAGTCCTGTGAGTTCATTGAGGACATTCTGGAACACGAGCAGGTCAACTTCATGCGGGAGGGTCTCGATAGGGACCGTCGTTAGATCATAAGGCTGCGGATCGGTTATCGTGATCCCTGCGATGCCGTCGGAAAATCTGCTGGTAAGGAAAGAAAATGCCTCGCGCTGTTCTCCTGAGAGCTCAACCGCATGGAGAGTTGCATTACCATGCCCGGTCCGTGAGAGGAAATCTATCGTCGCCAGCGCCGCTACACCCGGGCCACTTCCAATATCAAGAATGGTTGTTTCCTTTTTTAAGAGTCCAAAAGAGGCCAGCATCCTGAGAATATGTTCAAACTGGATAAAATATACCGGAAACTGGTAGGCAAGATATGCAAAAATCCGATATCCCTGCTCGTACTGGACCTTTTTTTTCTTTCCTTCACGCCAGTAATCTCCTTTCTGGGCGATAACCGCCTGGCGTATCCTTTCAAGTGTAACGGGGTCATCCCAGAGTTTCCCTGTTTTTTTTGTGATGTATTCCCGGATCAGTTCGTCAAGTGGGCGTGGGACTTTCGGGTCCTCAAAAAATTTCCAAAGCCGTTTCTTATCATCAGGCGTAAGGATAAGGTTTTCTTTTACCGATCCCATCAAATTGGTGGATAGTTCATAATCATTCCCTTTCTGTTTCATTGAAAGGCCAAGTGCAGGAAGTGTCTGGTTAATTTCTTCAATAATTTCCTTATGATAGCTATCCTTTTTTGTATCCTTTAAATCCGGAATGATCTCGGAAAGCATAAAAGTCGTCCTCTCTTTCGATATCCTTGTTATTTTTGAGAAAACGTCCTGTTCCAACATTAGCAGTATATGCACGAGCTAAGTGGATAAGGATAATGGTTATCTGCGAGGCTCTCCCCTTAACCGGAAATGAGGGAGGATCGCACCGTTCATCCCGAAAACACTTCCGTAATGAAATGTTGCGAACATCTTTTTGGACACACTTGGAATCCTTTTTTGGTTTTGGTGATAATTATTGCCCGCCGGTTACTTTTTGAACCTGAAAGGTCATCAATTATTTAAATCGGCGAAGAACCGTTACCTGGTTATGGCTTGACAAAAGACACGGTCGATACAGGACAAAAAATCCCTGTGCAGCCCTGATTATGGTTGGAAATACCTTGAATGGTCATTT
>JBAXMF010000404.1:0-2835 GCA_037134435.1 Methanomicrobiales archaeon
TACAAAATTAATATCAAGAGGCTGTTTCTACGGTGGGAGTGTCACCCCGGTCGCCGGACAGTTGAAAATAGATTTATCTCCCTGGAAACTTATATCTGAAGATGGTATGGTGGTTGAAGAAACCAGTGATACTGTCAGGTTAAGTACGCCCGCTGGGCAAACGACAGTGATTGCTGTTAAAGCAGTATATGTTCAAAATAATAATCCAATAATTGAAACAGTGGCTTTAGAACAAAGTGCATTTAATGCTTTAGATCCACTTCAATATGTTATTATGGCAAAAGTTGATGTTCCTTCTGGATCAACAAGCCTTTTGGTAACATATGTTGATTACACAGAAAGAGATATAGTAGATAAACTTGGTAGAAATCCAATAAGGGGTACTTTAAATAATTCAAGTTTGCTGCCAGGATCTGGTAATCAAGATGGCGATCTTTATATAGTTACTGAGGCGGGCACTGTTCATTTTTGGGGCTGGAATCCCTTACTGGTATTGCCAGTATCGGACAGTACTGGTAATAGTGGCCTCTTTAGTTCACAGGTAGTAAAAAATGGGGTGATTATTTTTTAAGATAAATCATGCCCCTCCAAGGTCCGATCCCCATTACGACGATCATCGCCAGGCATCCACTCCCTTATAGTCGGGAACCCCGGCGGGTGGGACCTGGTTTGGGTAACAATCGGGGTCATTATTGTGGTTGCAGACAGGGCCGTGACCTGCGCAGATGTTGGAGATTGCGTGGCGCTGATGGTGACCTGGACCGTTGTGATTTCCTATTCGGGTAGCTTAGCTTGTATCATCAGGTATTCCACCTCTTTGATCATAAGCAGCACTTTCGGTACCAGGAACCTGAGTACCGCATCGGGGAAATTATTCCGCCGTGAGAGAGGAAATTAAACCCGCCGTTGAAATCCCGAAAAGGATAAATGGAAAAATCTGGTCTATGTGGTACAGAATCTTGGAAAAGTCGTTTTAATGGAGCAGGAATAGTACCGGAGAAAAAATACGGGTAATTCGGCCTCTGCCATGGCCCATACGCGGGATTACGGGGTGCTGGCCAGGGCATACAAGGGGTGGGCCGGAGGGCCCGGTAAAATGGGGGAATTCCGGGTGGTGCAGATATGAAACGCTCGATTCCCGCCAGGTAGTGTTGTAATCGTGAATCTGGCGGGGCGACCATTTTTTTAAAGGGTTGAAAAATTCACTTCCTGCCTGTCTTCGAATGGATGGTGGAACTGAAAATAATTCATCAGGGAAAAACCAGGGGCGGCATCCTCCCCCTCTCTCGTACGAATCACGATAAGGAATGCCGCCTCACCGGGGCCTTCACATCCCCGGTTGGACTGTTCCCCGGGCATTGAAATTTATATTATCCTCGAATATAGTGAAATGCCTGAGGTTTCGCAGGAATGTTCAGTAAGAATTCGCCGTTCATGGACATAAAATGTCGAACGGTGACCTTTGCCGTGGCCAAGGTGTGTAAGTACCCTGTCTTTGGCAGAGTCCGTGCTCACGATACTCATGGACTGTTTATTACGCATCGAGGGGTTTCCCGCATGCCCTGCAATGCCTTGCCCCTGCAGAATGTGGGGCCCCGCAATCGGTACAGAATCCGGTGGTCCCTCTGATTTCAGCCGGTCCCCGTTCAGCGGTACCTCCCGCTGACACCCCCCTGATAGTTGTGGGGTTGGTTCTGGTCGCAGTATCTGTTGATAATTTTGTTGGAACCACTACCTCGCTACCCATGCTGGCGGGGTGTGACTTATCAGCCAGGATATGGGCCGCATTCGGCTGGTGGTGGGCTGTCTCAATATTCTGGTGCAGGACCCACCAGCCGAGTGGCACAATGACCAGCGTGACTATCGCCAGCCCGAGCAGGTCAAATAACTCAAGGGAGAGATTAAAGAGCCCATGTACCAGCATTGCACCGGCAAGGCCGAGGATGATAATTCGTGCCCTCTCTGACTCAGGACGAAATTTCGCAATACCCAGTGCCGCTCCCCAGATACACGAGAATATCACATGCCCTGGTACCGACAAAAATCCCCTCAGGATTGCCACCGCGAGGCCGCCTTCCATGACATAGAAAATATTTTCAACGGCAGCAAACCCAAGGCCTGCAGCCGCTGCATACACGATCCCGTCCATCGGTTCGTCGAATTCCGCGAGCTTGTACACGGTAAAGTAGACAACACAAAATTTCAGTCCCTCCTCCACGACCGGGGCTACCACGGCTGAACTAAAAAGCCCGGGGGGAAATGGCATTTCCAGGATGCCTGCGGGCAGTACAGAAAGTGCACCGAGCAGGAACACTTTTGCAACCAGGTACTTGGGCTCCGGCTCATACCGGTCCTTGTGGTACACGTACACGAGAAGAAGAACTGCCGGTACAACGGCAAGGACCAGGAGCTCGAGCATTCAACCAGATGTGGATCTCAGGCATGGATAATATCGTTGGTTTTCCTGCTGCGTCTTAACTACCGGTTCAGGCCCAACAGACCGTACTTCAGGATACCTGATGTGTACACTACTCCCTGAAAAATAAGGGAATTCAGGTACAGGATTGCGGTACTGAAGGGTACGTATATTCTTTCATTGGGTCCATGGGGTATTGCTTAATCGATAAAACTCCATCCTGAAACCGGAATTTCCTGAAACAGGACCATTGCATAACCGAATCCTCTGGCAATGGGGGATTGCCTGGGCACCAGGATATCTTCATAGGAACCCCTTTTCATAGACTGAAAAATCCGGGGCAGATACGTAATCAGAACACGATTGCCTGATATCAGGATACCTGGGGCGTGGTTCTTACCGGAAATACAGATTCTGCG
>JBAXMF010000405.1:0-2833 GCA_037134435.1 Methanomicrobiales archaeon
CAGGGTGTATACTTCATCCCGTGAATGGCTTACCTGGAGGATCGTAATACCATTGTCACGATGGAGGTCCCTCAGTCCCTGCATGCACTCCTCGCGGGAAACAGGGTCCAGGGCCGCAAATGGTTCATCCAGGAGTAATACAGAGGGATTTATTGCCAGTGCCCTCGCAAGGGCCACCCGTTGTTTTTCACCGCCACTCAATGCCTGGGGAGACCGGCCTGCCAGGTGGGCTATCCCGAACTGCTGCAGCAACTCCCGGACTTTTTTATCCTGGTCAGATGGCGATTTTCCTTGCATTTTCATCCCAAAAGCAACATTCTTCGCGACCGAATAGTGGGGAAAGAGGGAATAGTCCTGGTAGACAAACCCGATGTTCCGGTCTTCTGCTCGGGTACCAGTGATATCGGTACCATTCATGTAGACCTGGCCTGAACAAGGGTCCTTCAGGCCTGCAATAATTTCGAGGATAAGGGTTTTTCCTGCACCGGACGGCCCCATCAGGAAATAATACCGGCCGGATTGTACATCGAGGTTGATATCATCAAGACTGAATGAACCCCGTTGCAATGAAATATGTTCAAGCCTGATCATCATGGCCCCCTTTTTTCTTGAGCAGGAGCCGAAACAGGACGAATATTGCCCCGCATATCACAATCATCACCAGTGCAACGCTCATGGCTTCCGAAAGCCCGCCGGTTGCAAACCGGTAATAAATCAGGGTCGATATTACCATCGGGAAGTAGGCAATCATGATAACGGCGGCAAATTCCCCGATCGCCCGCCCCCATGCAAGTAACGCTCCATAGTAGATATGCCGGGAGGACAGCGGGAGGACAACGTGCCAGAATGCACGGAACCTTGAGGCCCCAAGCGTTCTTGCGACGTTTTCCAGCCGGACCGGGACCGTCTCAAATCCTTCGCGGACCGTATTGACATAATAGGGAATGGCGACAAATACCATGGCGACCACAATCCCGGGATAGGCATCTTCGAATATGATTCCCACGTTACCAAGCGGTGCACCGAGTATTCCCTTTGACATGAAGAGCAGGTAGACCATGAGGCCTGCGACGGTATGGGGGAGGATCAGCGGCAAATCGATGATACTCTCCACCAGTCCCTTGCCCGGAAACGTACTCCTCGCGAGTGCGTAGGCGAGTGGTGTCCCGACCAGGACCAGTATCGCGACGGCGTTCAGTCCTGCGATCATGGTAATCCCCAGGGTGAGGAGGACAGAGGGATCGGTAATCACCCCTGCAAGATGACCGGGATTCCCAAGTTCGGGGACTGCAACCGAAAGGATGGCAAGGACAATAAATAGGACAAGGAGTCCCCCGATTAACCAGAAACCAAGGATACTCTTGTCAAAGGAACCCCGGTTCACCGTTTTGGGTAATTTCTCCATCTGGCTACTCCCGGATGATTTCTGTCCTGTTTACCGGTGATGGCCATCCCGGTCTTCCTTTTTGGGATTCAACCGCGATGTAATCCACAAATTCCTTCGCAATTTCCGGGTGGGCAGCGCTATAGGGTATCGTGACGGCATAGACGATCGGCACTCCTACGCGCTCTGTGCCAATCGAACTGAACCGCTGAAACCCAAGAATAACGTTTACGGTGCGATAGTTTTTTGCGTACTCCGGTGAGCCGAGATTAATGGATGGCGGAAGACGGATCCACCGGAGTTTCTTCCCCTCCGCCACGCTGCGGTATTCGAAGGCATAATCAATACCCCCTGCCTCAAGAAGAGAAAGGAGGAATATGCTCCCGTCCCGCACGACGACGTGATCGTCCGATGGCTTAACGATCTCGGGAAGGATAATGGTGGTAACCTGGCCTACCGTCCGTACCGTGAGCCGGGGATCAAAATGATCCCCAAGCAGGACCCCAAACAGGTTACTGGTATGATATTCATTTTCTGCCAGCTTTGCAACTATCAATGCCCGATACCCGGCAGCATCAAGCATCGGGTTTGATAGTCCCACCTTCACTCCGGGTCTTGAGAGGACTTCGTACCAGTTATCCTCCGTGATTTCGCTGGCATACCGGCTCTTGTTGGTAAAGGCGATGACCATCTCGTTGCCACCAAACGGCAGGTACCAGTCGGTGTAATTTGTTCCGTCCACCCCTGCCCTCCTGTACATCAGGTCAGGTATCAGGGACTCATCCGCGACGGCGACCACGTCCCCGGGACGGTGCAGGTCGGTGATCTGCCGGATAACCTGGATACTCCCATGCGGTTCCAGCTGGACATCGACACCAGGGTGGAGGGCTTCAAACTCTTTCTCGGCCTCCCCGAACGGGATGATCAGGCTTCCGGCACAATAGACTCTTAGGGGGACCTTCTCCTTCCCGGTACCGGTACACCCTGCGGTCAATACGAAAAGGACGGCGATAATTGCGAGGACCAGCACCCAGGACACGGATATCACCTTCATTTTTTGTGGACTTCGATACGGTCTACCCATTTGACCCAGGCACTCCCTTCGGTGACGATCCCCGGCGAGTCCGATACGATTGCGACCCTCGCTGGCCCCCCGTCATTGTAAGTGACAGGCTTTCCATCCTGCTCGTACATGAGGATGACCTTCAGCGGCGGGGACGGGACTTCACGGAGCGACTCGTTAAACGTAACAAAGCCCTTTCCATTGAGTTGTCCTGCATCGAAGACCCAGAGGTACCCGTCCGGTGCATACACCCATATCTGGTCTTTTTCTCCGATCCCGCCGACAAGTGCCGTAAGGTCCCGGAGGTCAACACCTTTGCAGGTATAGGGGCCGAACCGGATCCCGGTTGTGGAGACGGCGTACCCGTTGGCAGTGACTGCGGGGAG
>JBAXMF010000406.1:0-2821 GCA_037134435.1 Methanomicrobiales archaeon
GAGCTGGGCCGGTTGACCTGGGGGGATCTCTCGTTCACCGATGTCGGAGTCACAGCCTCAATAGTTGATACGAAGGAGGACCGCCGAAGGATCGTCTACCTGGTTAAAGCCCGGGACTATCTAATCGCATGGCGGAACGAACTTGGTAACCCAAAGGGCCCGGTATTCGTAAATCTCTACGGTGGGAAGGTTAAGCCCTTGACTATCAAGTCGATCGCGCGGATCCTTTTTGTTCTCGGGGAGCGGGCGGGAATTAAGAAAAATATTCATCCTCACATCTTCCGGCACAGCCGGATCACACACCTCGTCAGGGCCGGGGCTCAAGAGTCCATCATTAAAACTATGATGTGGGGGAACACCTCTACCCAAATGTTTGAGACTTATGTCAGCCTGGCAGGTACCGACGTCGAGAATGAGATGATGCGCATCAGCGGTCTGAAGAAGGCTAAAGCACGTCCTGATCCTACTGCACCAAGGGTGTGTGTTCGATGCGGCCAGGTTAACGGTCCTACCATTAATTTTTGTGGGAAGTGTGGCAATCCACTTACGGTCGAGGGAATTTCAGAAGAGGAAAAACTGTTCCAGCGTCTTCTCGATGTTGCGAAACGGGACCCGGGAAAACTCATCGAGGCATTGAAAAAGGTGAGTTGATGGAGTATTTACGGGGATTAGAGAGAGGTACAGGGGTCTAGTTCTTTTATAACTCTTTTATGTGTGACTTTCAGAGAGGGGCTATCATAAACCACCTCTTCTCCGACCGCACCACTACCTTTTGTGCTCGCAATTATCTGATCGAGATCTTCACCATATTTGTCTTTCAGGATCGCCCTTGCGATCGCTATGTTTTCTTCATCGGTTGCGGCCTGAGTGCGCATGTGCCCGATTATGTTGATTAACTCCTCACGTGTATCAAATAAATTTGAAGGATAGAAGCCTGGAACACGATAGAAAACAGGTGCGTTACCTGGTTGACCTTTAACTCGATCACATTTTCTATACTCAATAATACCGCTCTTGTGAAGATTTTCGAGCATTCGGGTAATGGTCCGAGGATGCTCAATACTGAACTCTTTAAAAATAACACTCGAGCGAGTCCAACCGTATTTCCATACACCCGGTTTACTCTGTGACTCAAATTTACGCATTTCAATTAAAAAAGTCACGATTTCCTTTGCAATCCGTCGTGTGTTCTCACTACGGGTTTCTGATAAAAACTTGTTAATCTTGTCCTGCACTGCGAGGTATGGATCCATTCTCTCACACAACTATATGAGTAATTCCTTATGTTAGTTACCTGACACAGTATGAGAGATTATATAAATGAATCAGTATTATGGTATATTGTATGATATCGAGGAACACGGTACCCGTAACCGTCACAATTCCCCAACGTCTGCTCGATGCAGTAGATACAAGAGCGGTATTGATGGGGACGAGCCGATCGAGGATTCTATCGGACTGTATCGAGAGCAATTTACCAGTGTTGGTGAAGGCATGAACACAAAGAACAGGGAAAGGCCGTCGGCATCCTGGAAGATAAACGACGACCTGAAGCCAAGTATCGCAACGAGGTTCGAATAAGATGTATGGCGCGTTCATACAAAAAGGCGACGGTGAAACTATAACCGGGCCCATCCGTGTTTGCCGCAAACAGGTCGAAGGACTTCCGCCCATCTACCGGGCACTTGCTGAGCTCTTAATTGAACAGAACACGGGCGACATTGACCTGGTGGATGGATAATGACCCGGCAAAAAACCATCCTAGAAGATAACGAGGTGATCCCCGTACTCATCGAACGGATGGAGCGTTCAATTGTGGGTGATTATCCACACCAGATGATAATTGACCAGATTGTGCGGATAGGAAACCAGAGAAACGATATCCGTGACCTGGTGCAAGCATGGGCACGGCGAAACCTGGAACCGCAAGACTACAATTCATTCTTCGGATTCACACCACGTTCATCGAGGGAATGGGGTGGACGATCATGACCAACCTGAAGGGCTGGTATGGCACGCATGGGATCCTAAAAGCGTTCGAAGAAGGCCGTGTCAGTCGGCCGGGTGATATCTCTGCGGTGAAAGCCCTTGTCGCGCAGGCAACCCCTGATCAAAAGCAGTTTTTACAGGCTCGGTTAACGCCATATCTCACCCCGTATGGCCGGAAAGTAATATTTGGCAAGTCCCCGAGAATGGGGGCTTTAGGTTGACCGGTAGTGCTGGAGTGGCACTTCCTGGAGCATCATTCAATCCGGCGCTTGCGGCGCGAATAGAGAAAGAAAAGGCTGCAAGTGCACTGCATGAAAAAACCATTGCAGAACATGAGGCTCGGTATAAACAGTCCATTGCAGAAAAAGAAGACGAAGCAGAAAAGAGAGCGACCGAAAATCTCGAAGAACTCGAGCGGGAGAAAGCAAAAGCAACGGAGATATTGAAATCGGGAAAACCTTTCAATTACATGCTCGAGGCCTTCGGATTGGACCATGAAGGCGATTTGACTGCAGCAAGGGCGATCGCATTATGCTTTGCTAGCTCTGCGGTAGCCAACGGAGAAGGCCTGCACTGTTACCTGTCCGGATCCAGTGGCCGGGGAAAATCGCATAGTGCTGAGACGATGTTCAAGCAGTTATCAGAGGAATTTAATTATAATCGCTCTTTCTCTGACAAATATTTGTATTATGCTGGAAGCACTGACAAGTCATCACTAAAGGAAGGCGTGGTTCTTCTCATTGATGACCAGACTATGAGCCCAGGTATTCAAGAGATCTTCAAGGTAGCCGTTGGTAAGTTTGCTGAAGGTGTTCAATATGGGACCGTCAAT
>JBAXMF010000407.1:0-2813 GCA_037134435.1 Methanomicrobiales archaeon
AATCCAAAACTGAACAAGGTGGAGCGTGGGGCATGGTTCAATCTTGTAATATCAAAATAGCCGCGGAATCTTTTGTAAAAAAAAAGGTATTGGTATTTTCCGTTATCTGCGGTAAATAGATCAAAAATTATTCAGCGGTCTTCTTCCATTTCTGCCAGACCTGTTCCCGGTACACGGGGCCCGAGTTATAGGTGCAGAACGGGACGAGTGTTCCGTCGGGGGTCGCATAATGGATGCAGCACCGCTGGACACGGCCGATATCATAGTTATACCGGTCCATGAAATGCATGGTACCGATGAAGAGTGCATTCCAGTGAAACTCCCGTAACGCATCAAAATTCTGCAACAACAGGGCCTTTCCGATCAGCTTCCAGAAATCTATTGCACTCCCCTGTTCGCTTTTCTTCACGGAATCATGGAGTGCCTTGATACCCTCAAGCAGGGTCTTGTACTTGTTCAGGGACCCTCCTTTTTTGAGTTTTCCGGCCATTACATCAATCGATTCAAAGAAAAGGTCTACATCAAGCATGCGGTTAATGGGGACCAGGCCATCTTTTGTTACAAATACATACGTTGCCGCCCCGCAGTGCTGGTGGGCCGTGAACCGTATCTGGGGTTTTCCGGCGTAAGCTTCGAAAAGGTCGGATATTGGTATTACACAGGGGATCGGGTAAAAGTCTGATTTCCTGATCACACCATCAGTCTGTTTCTCAACAGCTGCAGATATGTCAGGGACCGTAATCCGTTCTCTCTTGAGGTCGTCTTCACTTGCTGCCCCGGTAAATGCAATCGGCTGGAAATTAACACCCCTGATAACAGAAATGTGGTCAGCAGCATACCGGATGATATCCCCGATCTGGTGGTCATTACGTCCACGGATAATTGTGGGGACCAGAACAATACCAAGGCCGACTTTAATGCAGTTTGCCACAACTTTTTCATCAATTGCAAGGTTCGGGTTTGTATCCTTGGTTACCCCATCAAAATGGAGATACAGTGTGGAAAGTCCGGCATCTTTCAGTTCCTGGACATATTTATGATCTTTTGACAGTTTTATGCCATTCGAGGCCACCTGCACCTGAGGAAACCCGAGTTCTTTCGCCTTCCTGATAATCTCCGGCAGGTCATCGCGCATGGTCGGTTCGCCTCCCGAAAATTGCACCGCTGGGGCTGGGACCGGTTTTTCATCCCGCAAGAGCTTGAGCATGTCAACGACCTGGTCAAACGAGGGCTCATAGATATATCCACAGGCGCGGGCATTGGCGAAACAGAAGTCACAGTTCAGATTACAACGGTTTGTAAGGTCAATATTCGCGAGCAGAGTGCCAGACTTGTGGTTACTGCAAAGGCCGCACTGGGCAGGGCAGGTCTCTTCAGAACCATCCCGCTGCGGATTTTCGACACCAGACCCGATATTCTCATATTTATCGAACCTACGGTACATGTCCACGTCAGACCAGTAGAGATCACGGAATGCTCCATGCTCATGACATGAACGGCGTATCCATACCCCGCCATCTTCCTCTACGATATCCGCGTCAATAACTGTATTGCAGACAGGGCACAGGCTCTTTGTCTTTTTGATCAGCATAATACTCCAACCGATGCATCCTTTAAGAGGAATTTCTCCCTTAGATACCTTAATGTTTATACCTGCTCTTTATTTTAGGTATTGGGGTGCTCCAGTATTAGTATCGAAACAATAATAATTGCATTGGTATCCGCTCTTTGGATCATGCTCCCGGCGTATATTCCGAACTCCTCGGCAGCTGCCTTTGGCGGGGGCGCACCCATCGACGGGGGGAGGAATTTTTCTGATGGCAGGAGACTTTTTGGAAGTGGGAAGACCTGGCGAGGGCTTATTCTTGGGATTGCATGCGGGGTCCTTGTCGGGGTAGTCCAGATCTTCCTTGCTTCATATTTCACCTGGGATTTTTTCCCCGTGTTGACAGTGTTCGCTGTGTTACTCCTTGCGATCGGGGCACTGCTGGGTGACCTTGCAAAGAGCTTTTTCAAACGCCGTCTCGGGAAAAATTCAGGGGATCCCTGGCCGGTGGCAGACCAGTATGACCTGGTTGCAGGGGCCTTCCTGCTGACGGCCGTGTTCGACCCGCAATGGTTTTTTTCGGTAATGACCATTCCGATCGTGATCATCATTCTTATTATTACACCATTACTTCACCGGGCAACCAATATTATCGGGTACCTGACAGGCGTGAAAGAGGTCCCATGGTGAGTGAGATATGGGGCGCCGTGACTTTTTGGGAGGAGATACCATGATAAACAGGATCGCAGATGCACTCATTCGCCATGGTGCCGTTGAGTACGGCCATTTTGTCCTGGCTTCGGGTGCGACCAGCTCGTATTACCTCGATGTCAAATCAGCCATGACAGACCCGGCCCTTCTGGGATTGGTGTGTGATGAAATTGCAGGCAGGTTCCCATCAGATATCGTTGCCGGGGTCGCGGTTGGTGGTGTCCCCCTCGCGGTCGGCGTTTCACTTGCCAGTAACCGTCCGTACGCAATTATTCGGAGTGGGGAAAAAGACCATGGTAAAAGTGGTCGGTTGATCGGGGACGTGAAAGGAAGAAATGTCCTCCTCGTTGAAGATGTGACAACCTCTGGCGGTTCGGCGTTATACGGAGTAACAGCCCTCCGGGATGCCGGCGCCAGTATCAATGTGGTCGTGACCGTCGTCGACCGGGAGCAGGGCGCAACTACTGCACTGGCAAAGGATAACGTGACATTGCATGCACTAGTTAAAGCAAGCGAGATAACCAGAGAGTAACCAGTTATTATAGACGGTTGGTCT
>JBAXMF010000408.1:0-2812 GCA_037134435.1 Methanomicrobiales archaeon
TCGATATCAAAATGGTACTCATAGACTTTTCCTGCGGATCGTGGATCGGTCGTCCGGAACCCATACCCGACACCATATGTCTTTTTAAAAAGTATTCTCCCACCAAAAAAACTTTTCTGGTAATGCACGATAGGTTCCAGGCCAGCCGTTCCGACGGACCAGGTAATACTCCTGTACTCCTCATAGCACCGGACCGAATGTCTGGGTTCATCAACGAGCAGAAACGCCTGGTATGCAGTTTTTAATTTATTTTTATTGAATGTTCCATACCAGGTGGCATCGGCTATTTTCCACCCGGCAACCAGGTCAGACTCTGTTCCCTTCACAATCTGGTATGGTCTGGCATTATCGTTCAATGCTGTTAATGCCGCTATCAGGGTATTTTTTCCTGCCGGGGGTATCAGGCCGGGTTTTTTCCCGCCAAGGTACTGGAAATAGCCCATACTATTGAATGCAAAATAAATTCCTACACCTGCAGCGGCCAGGGCAATTATCGTGGCGATGACGGCTGATAGTACGATGGGATCCATGCGGTTCAACCTGGGATCAGGTTGCCTCCTGGTTGACCCGATTTCCACACTTACGGCAGAATTGGGCGGATGACGGGAGCGGTGCATTGCAGTGGGAGCAGTTCATCAGGGTAGCATCAGCGTGGTTTTGAGATAGATCCGATGATGGATGATGGGTTAGTGAAGGTACTACGAATGCCTCATTGACAACTTCTTTCATAATTTCCTTGGGGATTGTGGTCATTATTATCGAGCCGGGTCCATCAAATTTTTCAGTTATGACCCCGATCTGTCCTACGGTCCGGTTAAGTACCAAACGGGAAGAGATTACCGGCCTGGAATCACGGTCAGCACGAGGGAGGAGCGGGTCTTTTCCAGGGGTGGAAAAATCCAGTACCTCTACCTCTACATCTGCATTCTTCAATTCATCGATATTCTCTTTAGCCCACTCTTTCAACGTTACATCATGGATTCGATTGATCTCTTTCCTTGTATTGGCATACGCTTCCCTGACCTCAGTCGGGATCTCAGTAGCAGGATTTTTCATGATGCGACCCTTGCCAGGGATACACAGGATCTCCATCGTTTCATCCATTGGCATGACCATTTTTCCTGATAACCCCCCGGTAATGTATGCAAAATTGAGAATATTACAAATTACTCAGTCAGAATGTCCGTTTTTCCATCTTACCTACTTTTTGCTCCAGGTCTGCAATCTTCGCGTCAATCGCCTGCACTTTCACATCCCTGTATTCCTTATTGACATCATACGACTGGTCTCTCATGCCACCACTGGATTGAAAATCGGGAAATATCCGGCGTACATGTGATTTTTCAATGATCATCTCCTTCTTCTGTTGCAGGTAGCCGATCTCATTGTTCATCTCCCTGATCCGCATCTCTGCGTTATCAACCCCGGTCAGGTTTCTACGCCACCTTCGTATCTCGCTATTCAGGGTATCGATCTCTCCGGTAATGCTATCGATTTCCTTCACCCGCCACGTATCTCTCCCATCATCAATATTATTCCATGCCAGATCTTCCCGTTTTGAGTCCAGCTCCCAGACTTCCCTGTGTAATTCCGGAATTTTTTTCTTTGCCAGGGATTGAATATTGACCGATCGTAAACTCTCCTCAACTCTGTTTCTTGTTTTGTACAATTCCGCCAGCTCTCGCTCATCCTCCTGTACCCACTCCTGTTTCTGGGTTCCAGGGCCACAATACTCGACATCGAATTTAGTGGCGGCCTCATCATCAAAAGGTGGCCTGGGTTGGCAGGTCCCTTCAGGCAGGTCATAGGTTGCTGCAGTGTCAGCATCGATTACTACATACCGGTCCTCCACCTGCCTTATATGCAGTTTGACTTTTTCGATCTGCTCTGTTAACTGGTCCCACTGGTGCTCGAATATCCGGGTCATTGTTGTGCCGGCCAATCCACCTCCCAGTGCAGTCAGTCCCCCGATCACTCCGGCTACTGCAGCAGCAATGCTGACCGGGATATCTGTATTGGTTACTGGTGGCGGCGGAGGCGGTGGTGGTATAACGTTATCTACCGTATGTGTATCACTATTCGTTGTTGAATCCACATTTTTGTCAACCAGTGTCCCCTCGCCCCCTCCGCCGGATGTCAACGGATCTGTCACCCGGATCGTCTTCGTGGTGCTGTCGCTGCCACCTGCGTTTGAAACAGTTAATTTCACGAGGTATGTGCCTGGGTTTTTAAAGGTGTAATTTACTTCAGGATCCTCTGATTTATATCCCCGCTCGAATTCCCAAGTCCTGCTGGCTATGGTTCCGGTTGAACTATCTGTAAATCTAACCTCAAGGGGTGCCGGCCCTGAATCAGAACTGGTGTCAATTGCGGCATCTGGAGGTTCCAGATGAACAACCGGTTTGACTGGTTCTGGTTCGGGATTCAAAGTGGTTCCAAAATTCACGGTAATAGTCCGATATGCAATGCTGGTCTCTTTTGTGGAACCAGTAATCGTAAGTGATACCTGGTACGACGCTGGGGTCCTGTACTCATGTGTCGTAACTTTGTTGTTCCCGGATGTTGTCCCATCTCCGAAATTCCATAACCTGGACGCTGGATTGCCCTGGGAAGTGTCAGTGAAGGTAACGGTAAGTGGGGCTATCCCGGAAACAGGGGTTGCCGTGAAAGAGGCTGCGATAGGAGGAGAAACGGGTGTGAGGACCTTTACCGTGGTCGTGACGGTACTGGTTGACCCATCTGAACCGGTTACCGTGAGAGCCCATCCAATTAGGATTTCCACATAAAAAGCCATCGCGATTTTTCATGATTC
>JBAXMF010000409.1:0-2808 GCA_037134435.1 Methanomicrobiales archaeon
ATGCCTTCGTTTTGCCCATCTCCATAGCATATTCCAAAGAATTGCGTCCAACCTTTGGAACGTTTTCGAGGATACCACATGCCGGTGATATCGAGACCACCCCCTAATTACCGGATTGAGTTTCTCGATGAGACGTTCCTGAGACCATGCAGCGGCCTGATGTATGATGCCCCGTAATTTCTCGACGATATTGTCAACTGAACTTTTGGAAGGTTTAATCAGAAGTTTACCGTGGTATTTCCGGAAATTCCAGCCCAGAAAGTTGAAGCCGGCATTCATTTCTGTGATAGCCGTTTTGCTCTCTGAGAAAACTAACCCTCTTTCAATCAGGAAGATTCGTATGGTTTCTTTGATTTCTTCCGCAGTATCTTTGTCTGGAGCAGTGACAATAAAATCGTCGGCATAACGAATCAGGTGTACCTTCATTTTCGGGTACTTTTCAGAGAGAATTACCTCAATTCCATCCAGAGTCATATTGGCGAGGAGTGGTGATATGATGCCACCTTGAGGAGTTCCCTGTTCTGTAGGGAATAATTGGTTGTCGTAGATATATCCTGCCTTGAGAAACTGGTTGAGAATCGATGTGTCCATAGGGACATTATTCCGGAGCCATTCATGCGAGATATTATCGAAACAGCCTTTAATGTCACCTTCCAGAATCCATTGGGCAGCATTCTTATTTGCCAGACATATGAATGCATACTTTGATGAATCGTGCGCACTTCGGAATAATCGAAACCCGAAGGAGCGTGTATCGGCAAGTGTCTCTGCCGCCGGCTGGAGTGCCAGTGTGTAAAGAGCCTGCATTGCTCTGTCATACATGGTAGGAATGGATAACGGGCGTTTCGTCGCTTTACCCGGTTTTGGGATATAGACGCGTTTCAATGGTTGGGCAGTGTAATGTTTGTCGGTAAGCGAGAGCGCAGCATGCATTTTGTCGCAAGCCGTCCCCCATCTTACACCGTCAACACCCGGGGTTCTTTTTCCTCGGTTCTGTGTGACCGTGCGTACCGCAAGCAGTTTGGCATAATGCGAGTGGGTTAACAGATACTGAAGCCTTTTGACCAGATTTAATTTGTTCTCCTGTGTTGCCTTTGCAATCCGGGTTTGCAGTCTATTCACGTAGCATTTGACATTGTGCCAGTTGATTGAGTTCCACTGGCTAGCAAGTGCCTTGTCCGTAAGTATCTCACCCAAGGGTGTCGTTGATGGTCTTACATTCATAGATTTACCTCCCTTCTTTGCCGTGAAGTACCAGCTGCAAGTCAGCACCCTTTCGGGTTCGGATATTATCCGTATCCCGCCGGTTAATGGCGGGCGTTCGCTTTTTGCTGCCTCCTCTCCCGTCTGCGCTGTCAGTTCTTCTCGCGAAGTTCTTACCTCATCATGAGGTACGCATACGGGTTACCAAGTTCCGTAGTATGGATACTGTAGATGTTTTAGGAGCCATCTTTGGGCCGGGAACCATCCGTTCGTTCGTTATACCGTGACCGAAGCCGGTATAACCTGATTCCATACCTGTTGGTTCAAGCGTATCAGTCTGGTTTCGCTTGCTATCACTTACGACCCTTTCGATGATTCAGCGTTTGCTTCTCCTTGACACCCTTTCTCTGGCAGATTAACCGGGTCAGACTTCCGGTTTTCTCCACGTTGTCCCGCAGGCTTCATACGAATCCGTTACCAGAGACGCATGCTGCGGTAGAGATATCCTGAACGAATGGGATAGCATTGCGCAATCCATATTACAGCCTCTTGTCGCACACCTACATTTCGCAGGTTCCCCTCACAAAATAATAATTTCTGAAAGTCGGTCCCAAAACATCCAGAATGTCCAATGTCTCCGTCTCCAGATTCACAATAAACCGTTTGCTTTGTGAATTCACTGATATGATGACCTCGGCAGGTCGCATAAAAATAGTAAAAATCCACTTCATGGTAGGGTTCTGAACAGGTTTTTTCAACTGATTTTTCACGGTCTTACCCGACGCTTTGAGTCTGGAACGAAGACACCACTCCGCAACAGCATAGACAAACAAGCAGAGCACCATGAGCATGGATAAGGCTTCGATTCTACTTTCTTTCTTCAGAAACACTTCAGCAACCCGGAAACTCTTGTCCTTGAGAAACCGGAATCCACGTTCCACAGATTGCTGCCCTTTGTAGTACTTCAGTATCGTATCGGCATCAAGAGCCGGGTCATTCGTCGCCAGAACAAACCGGCCAAGGCAGAGTTTTTCACGTTCGATAATTTCAGGAATGGTCTCTAATGGGGTATCGAATGAAAAAACAGATTCAACTACGTCATCTTTACTGGGACGACCGCGTTTTCCATTGATCTTTTTGAGACATGATGTAACCTCGATACCATCAGAACGCAGGAACGGGTGGTCAGCGAACCAGTGTTCAGCCGCCCGGCGAGCATCCGGTTCACAGGCGAATTCCTTTGCTTTTAGTTTTTTCAGGGACTTCCGTGCAGACTCAATTCGCTTCTTCAGGTTCCGATTATAGGTTTTTTCCTGACGCAGACGGCCTTTCTCTGAAGAGACCAGAACCCATTTCTGAGATATTCCTCCATAATCCGCCAGGCATTCATGAAAGGAATATCCCGGATCCTGCCCCGGTACCATCGGAGTTTCAGCAACGAGAAGTGACTTTGCCTGTGCAATTGTCCCCGGTACGTGACTGATCCAGAAGGTGTGACGGCCCAGTGTCTGGAGATTGTGTTCAGTATAAAATGCACTATCGGCGATATAGTACGATTTATCCTGGGTATTGAGATTCTGTTGTACTTTCAGGATCGTCTCAAGC
>JBAXMF010000410.1:0-2808 GCA_037134435.1 Methanomicrobiales archaeon
TGTCCCCCTGGCAGAGGATGTCAACCTGCAGGCATACGCGGATACCACCCACGGGTTTGTCGGCGCAGACATCGCACTGCTCGTAAAAGAGGCAGCAATGAGGGCACTCCGGAGGATCATCCCCCTGATTAAACCGGATGAGGAGATCCCGGCAGAGATCCTCGATGACCTCAGGGTCACCGGGGCTGACTTTGACGAGGCACGGAAACAGGTCGAGCCAAGTGCCATGCGCGAGGTGCTGGTAGAAATCCCGGACATTACCTGGGACGAGGTCGGGGGCCTTGACGACGTGAAGAAAGACCTGCAGGAGGCGGTTGAGTGGCCGCTAAAGTACCCCTTCGTATTCGAGCAACTCAGGACCAGGCCACCGAAAGGGATCCTCCTCTTCGGGCCACCGGGGACCGGGAAGACCCTGCTCGCAAAGGCTGTGGCAAACGAGTCAGAATGCAATTTCATCTCAGTTAAGGGGCCTGAACTCCTCTCCAAGTGGGTAGGGGAGTCTGAAAAGGGAGTCCGTGAGATATTCCGGAAGGCCAGGCAGGCGTCCCCCTCGATCATCTTCTTCGATGAAGTTGACGCGCTCGTGCCGAAACGGGGTTCCTTCGCGGGTTCATCCCACGTGACAGAGAGCGTAGTCTCCCAGATACTCACGGAACTTGACGGTCTTGAGGAGCTGAAAGACGTCACCGTGATTGCGGCAACAAACCGGCCTGATATGATCGACCCGGCACTCCTGCGCCCCGGAAGGCTGGAACGCCATATCTATGTGCCACCACCCGATGAAGAGGGACGAAAGAAGATTTTCGAGGTGTACCTGCGGGATGCCGGCGCGCTCCTTACCCATGACATCAGTATCGATGACCTTGTCGGGCAGACCGAAGGGTATGTCGGCGCTGATATCGAGGCACTGGTCCGCCAGGCAAAACTTGGTGCAATGCGTGACTTTATCACGGTAATGGCAGATACGAGTGAGAAGGAACGGCAGGACGCCGTGGTGAACATCCGTATAACACGGGAACACTTTGATGATGCAGCGAAGAGAGTAAAGGGATCTCTTGACCGGGACGCCCTCGAGGCGGCTGAACGGCAGGCATGGGAGATGCTCTACAACTATGACCAGCGCGCAATCCTTGAAAATGCCCTTGCCACCCTGGCGCGGGCAGGACTCAAAGCGGTATCGGACATCGGTGTAGATACCCTCCGGAAAGAGACTTTCCGGGCTAAAAAGAATTTCAACGAGATAAAACAGCTCACCAGCCAGCTGGATGAGCAACTTAAACCGACCAGATAACGAACCGGGAATACCATTATGACCAGCGCACCAGATGATAATTTCAGAAACATCGGGGAGATTATCAGGAAAATGCTTGAACAGGCGGGTATGAGCGAGCACCCCGCACCCGTCATTTTCAACTTCCGGATCTACGTCAACATGCCGGTATGCCCGGCCCCGCAACAGGACCAGGCCCCCGCCTGGAATGGGACGATCGAGCCGGAAGTGGAGGTCCAGCGGGTTGGAAACGATGTGATCCTGGTGACCGAACTTCCGGGAGTCTCCCCCGATGATGTCAAAGTGATGTTCTCCGGTTCAACCGTCCATATTAAGGCAGGGGACGGGAACCGGAAATACCATACGACCGCAGATGTACCCCCTGCAGAGAAGGACTCGGTATCGGTATCATTCAGGCATGGTGTACTCGAAGTAACATACCGGGAGCAGGTCAAGGAGCCCGGATCTCCTGCCTGGAAGGAATAAAATCTTTTTTTAACAGGCTTTATTCCGCACCATGTATGTTTCGGGATCGCATAACCGGCTTGAAAAGTCCCCCTGTTTTTCAATTCGTAACGCCCGGCGGGCGTGAGTTGTTCCCGGGGTCCCCGGGCGTAGCGTGTAGTTATTCCGGAACAACGGGTACCTGAACGGTCCCCGTGAAATCCGGAACGTGTGCTACGGTTAACGGCCCGGCCTCCAGGTCGCACGCTTTTTGTGGGCACTTCGTTCATTGATCAGGGATTGAAAACGGCAGTAGTGCGTATTTTACCAGGGTTTAAGGCCGAGATCTGCCAGGAGTAGTTACCTGGCGAAGGTCCAAGAAGACCAGTGCATTTTTTTTACCCATGGTCTGCGACCTCAGCAACGTTACCCCCAATACCAGGTCCGGGCTACGATGAAATGGCGTACCGGTCATTTGGATGAGGACACACACATACCGGGCAGGATAATAATCCTGATAAACCCCGGAAACAAAAGACTACAGGGAATCAGTGGATCCGTATGGATCCCCGATAAATTAATGCTTTTGTGGCAGAGGAAGGCTGTAAAAAATGGTACTCAAAGATTTTCTTGTCAGTGCAGGAACAGATAAAGACCTGACGGAGTTAATTCTCTTTTTGAGCAAACAGGCTCAGCAGGTGAGGAGAGGTTTTTTTTGTACGCTCAGGAAAACACCGGTAGATGAAAAGACCAGGAATGTATATGGCGAAGAACAGATGGCCCTCGATACCTATGCAGACAGGGTGTTCATCTCTGGACTGAAAAGGACACGGCTTGTCCGTTATATCGCGACGGAAGAACAGCACCGGATCATCGAAGTCGAGGACCCGAAAAATAATTTCGGGGTTGTCATCGATCCTCTCGATGGATCATCACTTATTGACGTGAACCTCTGCACAGGGTCTATTATCGGCATCTATCCGGGGAACGTTCTCGAAAAGGGCGCAAAGATGGTTGCCGCCCTGTACTTCCTGTACGGGCCTCTTACCACCCTGACATTGACTACGGGAAAAGGGGTCCATGAATTTGTTCTC
>JBAXMF010000411.1:0-2798 GCA_037134435.1 Methanomicrobiales archaeon
ATCCTGACCGGGCCGGCCCATTGCAATTTCCGGGAAGTACCATTTATCCCGGTGAATACCCAATGGAAACCAGCTGCCGGAATGGCTGGCGCGTTTGGATAACTCCGGGTCCCAGGTCCCGGTTCACCTCAAAGGAAACGGTTAAATGAATTCCAATCCTTTTTATTACGATCGATATCTGAATTTTGAGGGATTCAATGAAGAGGAACATTAAAATCGAAGGACTGCGTCAAATCCCTCTCGAACAGCAGGAAATTGAACTGGTCGAGAGAAAGTGCATTGGTCACCCGGACAGTATTGCGGATGGCATTGCCGAATCCATCAGCCGGGCCCTGAGCAGGGCTTACTTAGAGGAATGCGGGGCAATTCTGCACCACAACACCGACCAGGGGGAGGTCGTCGCGGGCGAGTCTAAACCTTGTTTTGGAGGGGGCAAAGTCCTCAAACCCATCTATATCTTACTTGATGGACGTGCCACGAAACATTTTGAGGGCATTAATATCGCGACTGATTCCATCGCCGTGGAAGCCGCCAGGAATTACCTCCGTGAGAACCTCGCCAACTTAAACCTTGAACGCGACGTGATTGTCGACTGCAAACTCGGTACTGGTTCAACTGACCTACGCGATGTCTTCCGGCCATGCGACAACAAAGTGCCCCGTGCGAATGACACCTCGTTCGGCGTGGGCCATGCGCCATTCTCCGAGACAGAAACAATCGTCATGGAGTCAAGCGACTACATCGATACCATCTTACGACCTGAATTCCCCGCAATCGGGCAGGATATAAAAATTATGGGGCTCCGTGACAGTAATGACATCACGCTCACCGTTGCCTGCGCCATTGTCGACCGTTATTGTTCCGACATGAAGGAATATATCGGGTATAAAGAGGTCCTGAAGGAGCGGCTCGAGAACCTCGCAAAGAAGCATACCGGAAGGAAGGTCAGCGTGCATATCAACACGGCTGACGATATTGACAATGAATCAATATTCCTCACCGTTACCGGAACTTCGGCTGAGATGGGCGATGATGGTTCAGTAGGCCGCGGTAACCGCTGTAACGGACTTATCACACCAAACCGCCCGATGAGCATGGAGGCAACGAGCGGCAAGAACCCGATCAACCATATCGGGAAGATCTATAATATTCTCTCAACCCAGCTTGCACGCGACTGTGTCGCGAAGGTGGACGGGATTGAAGAGATTTATGTCCGGCTGCTCTCGCAGATAGGAATGCCGATTGATCTCCCACTGGTGGCGAGTGTCCAGGTATTGCCAAAGCAGGGGTACGAACTGCATGCGATTACCCGCGATATTGATGCAATTGTAAATGACGGTCTTGCGAATGTCACCTGTGTTACCGGGAAAGTCATCAGCGGGGAGATCAGGACTTTCTGATCGAATACCAAAAGATGATTCATACCACAACAGGTGAAGGGAGGTCTTCAGGAGATGACCTCCCCTATGTAGTTCGGCTGGCAATTCCCAATAAAGGCCGGATATCCATCCCAATTCTTGAACTTATGGAGAAGTCAGGCCTTCATCTTCTTGATGCTGGTGAAAGGCGCCTGATTTCACGGACTCCTGACCCCCATATCGAGGTGCTGTTCGCAAGGCCGATTGATATCCCTGAATATGTCGCGACAGGTGCTGCTGACATGGGGATTACCGGGCATGACATGGTGGCTGAACGAGGTGTCAGCGTTGATGAACTCCTCGACCTCCAGTTTGGCCGTGCGACGCTGGTCCTTGCCGTGGAGGAGGGTTCGCCTGCACGGTCCGTCAATGATCTCGCGGGTGCAAAGGTTGCGACTGAATTTCCGGGCATTGCGCAAGCTTATTTTTCCCGGCATGATCTCCCGGTGCAGATTGTCCAGGTAGGCGGGGCCTGCGAGGTGACCCCTTATCTCGGTATCGCGGACGCAATAATCGACCTGTCAAGTTCAGGGGACACGCTTCGGTCGAACCGCCTGCGCGTGATCTCAGAAGTCATGAAGACAAGCACGGTAGTGATTGCGAACCGTGATGCACGAGCCCGGAAATCTGATAAAGTTGAGGAGATTGTGCTGGCCCTTGAAAGTGTGATCCGTGCCCGGGGACAGTGCTACCTGATGATGAATGTCCGTCGTGCGTGTCTTTCGGACGTTAAACGAGTCCTCCCCGGGCTGTCAGGGCCGACCGTAATGGAAGTTGCTGCCAGCGAGGACCTTGTAGCAGTGCACGCGGTGGTAAGCGAGAACCTGGTTTACCGCCTGATCAACCTGCTGAAACGAGCAGGTGCACGGGACATCCTGGTGATGTCGATTGAACGGATGGTCCGCTGACCCAAAATGAAAATATTTCCTGCAGTTGATATCCTTGATGGACGGTGTGTCCAATTGGTCCAGGGCAGGAGGGAGACCGCAACATCTTTTGGTGAGCCCCGGACCTGTGCAAAGAGATGGCTTTCCGAGGGAGCTGATTCGCTTCATGTGGTCAATCTTGACGGGGCCTTTGGTAACGCCAGCCGGAATGTGGACCTCATCCGGGAGCTAGTCAGTGAGACCGGGGTCACGATCCAGCTCGGCGGGGGTATCCGGTCGGTAGCGGACGCGAGGGGTTGGCTTGAAGCCGGCGTGGAACGGGTCATCCTTGGCACCGTGGCAATAAAATCTCCCGGGATAATCCGGGAAATTGTTGCCGAATTTGACGGTGCACGGGTAATGGCCGGGGTGGACGCCCGGGGTGGAGAGATTGCCATAGAAGGGTGGCAGACGACTGCCGGTGACTACCTGCACTGGGCGGAACGTTTTGAGT
>JBAXMF010000412.1:0-2788 GCA_037134435.1 Methanomicrobiales archaeon
ATGTAGGTCCGAGAGAAGTTGACAAAATCTGGTCCAAACTGGCCAGGGCTGAATAGTTCAACCGGTTGGTTTCCGGGAATGCCAACTTCACCATATTCAACCCACAAATAAAAATATTGAATGACTGAACCCTCTGGAAATAGATTAATTTGAAACCATACCGGGTCTTTTTTAAAAAAAGGAATTGTTTAAATCCCTTTTCATCGAATACCTTTTAATGGACGTGTCATGACCCATATACTGCGACAGTACCTGCCCGACCTCATTCGTTTTTCAACCGGGCTCTCGCGGAAGACACGGCCGTTTTTCCTCAACTGTGAACCCACACTCCGCTGCAACTTCAGGTGCTCCTTCTGCAACATCCCAGGGAACAACCTACTTCGGCAGGAAGCTGCCCCTGAAGTCCTGGAGGCTCGGATTGAGGAATGTTACCGGATGGGGTGCCGGATCGTTTCGTTCACCGGTGGGGAACCCCTGATGTACAACGGGATCGGAAGGCTGGTGGAAAAATGCCACGAACTCCGGTATTATACCGGTCTTGTGACGAATGGTTTCCTGCTCAACAATTTCCTTGATGCAGAATGGCCCGGTAAGCTGGACCTGCTCGCCATTAGTTTTATTGACGATGAAACTGCATTCACTGCGTCGAGGGGCCATGCTACCGCATATGGGGTGGTGAAAAAAAATATCCATGATGCGGTTGAGCGGGGGCTTTCACCGGTTTTTTATTCCGCACTCACGGAGGATACTCTTGTCCATGCGGAAAAAACTGCCGCTTTTGCCCAGTCGCTTGGAATTGCCACCTATTTTTCGTTCGTCCTGAAAACACCCCGTGAGGGACTTGACACCGTCAACTGGGATGCCCAAAAGATATCCAACACAGAAAAGGCTATTTCGCATCTCTCCGCTATCCGTGATACCTATAAGGGTGTACACTTTCACCCTGACATCGAACGGCTGCAGGTGAGCGGTGGATTCAATAAAAAGGTGCGGTGCCAGGCGGCACGCACGGTTGTGTCCCTGAAGCCGGACGGGAGCGTCAGCCTCCCCTGCTACATAAAGACTGTGCACTCAATACCCCCTGGCACCGCGCTCGCTTGTGGCTGGAAAAGTGCTGTGGCGGTACGTGTTCGGGAAGCCTGCGGTCGTATGGAATGTTGCATCGGGTGCATGAACGCCTGTATGTATGCCCCGTCGCTGATTGGCAATCCCATCCGTATTCTTCGCTGGATCCGCAATTCAAAGCCTTGAACTGCAACTCCACTATCCGGGTTTTCGGAAAAAATTGTGGGTATTGTTATACTTGGTGTACTATTCATCAGCCATTGATGTGTTACGTTCCGTCACCGGTCCAACCTATATCGTCGACATCATGGTCTCGTGTGCCTGGTGATATGACTCGTTTGCTTCCGTTATACGGCCTGCTTTTGTCAGGAGGTCTCCTTGAAGTGTCCATGCCTGGGTAAGAATTATTGCATCATCCCGGTTTCCTGGTGTAATTGCCACTGCATGGTCTACACTGTCCAGGGCACCTGTCGTATTTCCTGCAGAATCCCGGGATAATGCCTGGAAATACCATGCCTCCTGGTCACCGGGATTGACCTGCAGAGCCTTCATGAATGATATTTCTGCCTCATCCTGCCTGCCGAGCTGTGAAAGTGAGAGGCCCCGGTACCGCCAGGCTTCCCCGTTTGCCGGGTCCATCGCCAATGCCCGGTCATAGGCGGCAACCGCTTCATTGTACCTTCCCATCGTGTGGTGCGTTTGGCCTTCTATATTTAATTCATGGATCTCGGATGTCTTGCTGAGACAACCGGCGGTCATGGCAACGGAAAAGAGGGCTATAAGTATCATAACGTAGAATCGGGCACGCATACGTCTGTACTACCTTTTAGAGAAGATGAATCTTTTCCATTCAGGTCCCCTTGCCTTGAGTTCCCCCCCGATCGGTCAGTACCATCGACGGTCCCTGCCGAAGATAAGGAGGGGCAGCAGGGTACCCATGACAATGGAAACTGCGATGAACAGGGAGAGCAGGCCGGTGGATATGGTGGAGGCCACGATTCCGTAGGGGACGGACTGACCCATGCTGATGATCCGGGCCATTCCCTGCAGGGTAAGGATGATGTAATAACCGGGAATAAACTGCAGGGAGGCCGCAACGAGGGGCAGGACGACGGGCAACTGCCAGTGCGAATAAAAGAGCAGCGCAATTACCGAGATGACAAGCGTGCCGCAGAATACGCCGAGATACACATCCCCCCCTGCCGACACGATCTCAGTGCGTACGAGGCGGCCGAACGCACCGCAGAGAAAGCATAACAGCATCGCCTGGCGGGGGGCGTTCAGCAGGACGCAGATACAGATGGCAGTCATTCCTCCAAGGATGGTGTCGATGACCAGTCTCCAGGGGAATGGAACGGTGAGGACCGGACCCTCCGCACCTGGGGCGTAGATAAGGAGGACCGCCAGTAACCCGACGGTCATGATGGCAAGCACGTTGAGGAAGACCACCAGGCGGGGGATGCCGATATGCAGGTGGTTGCGGAGGATTTCCCAGCCCCCGTTGATCAGCTGGAAACCCGGGATGACGAAGATGCAGGGTATGATGAGGGAGATGAGCGGGGTGGTTGTCGGTATCACCTGCGATAAGAGGGCAGCGGCTATCGTGGCGACGAGGGTGGTGGCAAGGACCCCGATATAGTAACCGTGACCCCAGCCGATCACCAGTTCGCGGACGATGCACGCGACGAGGACGGCGATCGCGATAATGAGCAGGCCCCATGCA
>JBAXMF010000413.1:0-2777 GCA_037134435.1 Methanomicrobiales archaeon
GGGCCAGGCGACCCAATGTCGCTGATGTCGGATGACCATAGGAATTCCCGGCCCCGACTTCGATGACGCTCGTCTTCGGTTGGACTTTCGATAGGAAGGTTGAGCTGGACGACATAGCGCTGCCATGGTGCCCGACCTTGAGGATGTCGGCCTGGAGATTTGTCCCGCTATTAGCAATTCTTGTTTCGGCATCGGCATTGGCATCACCCATGAACAGGAAGGAAACGCTTCCATAGGTTATCTTCAGGACGATGGCGTCCTGGTTGATGTCGTCCGAAAAGGTGGTGGTTGGGTTGAGGACCGAAATGGTCAGGCTGGGGTCCAGGTTGATCGTATCTTATGGTGGGGCATTAAAGTGACCAGGGGCAATCTGGGAATTGGAAAATCCTGCGTTTAGCACGGTATTTTTTTTGGACTTTTAAGAAGGGTAAAACCCAATAGAGGCTATTTTAAGGTTGGATTAGGGTATAATCGCTTAATTTGGTCGTATTAAGGATCTTACCCAATCGGAGCCAAATGCGGACGATTTAAACGAACGAGAATGGATTTTATGGGTTGGGGTGGGGTGGTCTTATACCCTGGTAGCGGTATCGTTTCGATAATTCGGGCGTAAAATAGAGGGATTTACTCTTCCGTCGGCTCTGCGAGTATAACAATCACTTTTTTCCCGGGAGGTATTATGATCTCATGGTTTTATTTTCCTGTTTGGTCATCTGGATAACCACAGCCCCGTTTTCTATACCCCAGTTTAATTTGTCTCCTTTTTTGAGATCAAACTGGTTCACAATATATGCTGGGACGGTTGTTCGTAGCGAATTACTCTTCGAGGTGGCTGTTTGAAGGACGGATTCGTCGTGCTTTGAATATATAGCTATTATAATAGCCTATTTAGTAAAGACGATGATTAAAATTATTTGAGGAATTGGTGAATTAATACTGACAAATAGCTAACCAATGTTTACATAGTCAGCAATGGCCTGCTGATACTTCCGATTTTAACTAACCGCCTGTAGGAAGAACTGTGAGGCTTTCTGACTCTGCTTCAACCCGACGGAGATCTAACCGTTTGACGCAGTGCAATATCACGGTTATGTTGGGCTTCAGAAAATAGGGGATTGATCTTAATCGCTCTATCATAAGATTCGATAGCCTTACCATAATGGCCGATCTTACCGAGCGCGACGGCACGGTTGTTCCACGCTAGATAATCATCTGGATTGATTTTAAGTGCTATGTCGTATGAAGCGATTGCTTCGATATAACGGTTGAGCAAAGCAAGCGCGACACCTCTGTTGTACCACGATATGGATTCATCAGGTTTTATCTTAATCGCCATATCATAGGATGCGATTGCTTCGTCCCACCGTTTTAGACCATCAAGCGCGGAGCCGCGGTCGTTCCACGCCGGCGATAAATCAGGATTAATTTTGAGTGCTTTATCAAAGGATGCGATAGCCTCATCATAACGACAAATCTTGCTAAGTGCGAGACCGCGGTTGTTCCACGCTAGATAATCGTCTGGATTGATTTTAAGTGCTATGTCGTAAGAAGCGATAGCCTCATCATAACGGCCAAGGCAGATAAATGCCCCCCCAAGGAAGTACCAAGGAATGGATTCATCCGATTTTATCTTAATCGCTTTATCAAAAGATACGATTGCTTCATTATAATGACCAATCTTGCCGAGTGCGATGCCGCGGTTACACCAAGCCAAATAATCATCGGGATTGATTTTAAGCGCATTGTCATAGGATATGATAGCATCATCATAGCGGCCAAGATCTGAATACTTAACCCCTTGGTTAAAATAATCGGTTGCAGTGCTCACAATCTGCATGAATTATAATATGAAAGTGTATTACTTCATTTTTCTGATTTGTTATTTGAAAACATATGGTTGCAAAAAGGCAGTGGATATTACGTAGAATTACATTTTGGAAATGTTCAGAATCTGAATGATGAAATGAACGATTTTGGCATGAAGTTATTATGGGAGTGATTTAGATCTGCATTTAGTGGATCTAAACAGTTCTGACACAGTTTAGAAAATACGTTATAGAATCATGTGACCTCTCAAAATGTATATCATCTTATAACCAATTATATCCAATTAGCACTAACGAGTAGTAGGTAGTAGGAGGAGGTAGAGATGGCGAAACCAATTGAATTAGAAACTGTCCTTGTAGGGGAACATGCAAGGGCGTTTCATGAATATATGGAAAGTAACGTCATCCACGAGACCCCAGAAAGTCGACAGGTTATGAGAGAAGCCAGGGAGCTTTCAAAAAGATTCAAATTTTTATGAAAATTCCCTTCGACGACTTAAGATTTTTAAAATTAGACGATTCCTTCGATATATCTTCTTTTAGTTGTGGGAATACCGAAATTGATTCGTTTATTAAAGACGATGCTAAAAATTATCAAAAGGATAGAATCTCCGTTACCTATCTTTGTTATTATCGCGATGAACTGGTGGGCTTTTTTTCGGTTGCTATGGGATGCATCGATGCGCGGGCAGTTGAACCACAAGACGGTAAGAAGGGATATGGTCCTAAAAAGTATCCAGCCTTGCGATTAGCACAAATGGCGACCTTAAAAGAATATCAAGGGCATGATGTGGGTAAAAATATGTTGACCTATGTCTTTGCGATTGGGTTTGCATTGTGTGAATTTATTGGCTGCAGGGTTGTTATTGTGGATGCAAAAAAGGATGAAAAAACTATCAACTTTTATAAAAAATACGGATCCTTTGAAGATTTCGGCCCTTCCGATGCTAC
>JBAXMF010000414.1:0-2775 GCA_037134435.1 Methanomicrobiales archaeon
CCATATTTCGGTTTTAACTTCAAATCCTACATCATCGTCAGCAGAAAGAGCCTTATTACTTATCATCTCACCATAAGGAATAACTCCCATAACATTGGTTGCCAGAAACCCCATTGTTGGAATACCTTTGGAATCTACACCATCGTTAAACAACCGTACTAAAATAATTTTAACTTTTAAAATTGCCCCGTCTTTTAAAGAATAGTAGCACCAATCTTCCTTTATTACATCGAAATTTAATTCCACTCTTGACATTATTTATATATCAAAACCTGATGCTTTAAAAGGTTTGTTCTTATTGTACCATCAACCCGTCACATTTATTCACCCAAAAATCCCCCTAAACTCAGATAAATTTCACAAATAAATTGGCCGTGCACGCAATCGACTGGAATTATCACCTTCATCCCCAATCCAAAAATCCCTCACAACTTAAATCCTCCAGTTGCACAGCCACATCCCACTCCCACCTTACCCCGATCAATCGCTCTATTAGGGTACAGCACAGACCTATTTCCCACTGTTTACAATGAAGAAAATCATCATAAAAGGGGCCCGGCAGCATAACCTGAAAAATATCACCGTCGAGCTCCCACGCGATAAATTAATCGTCATTACCGGCCTTTCAGGGTCCGGCAAGTCCACGCTGGCATTCGATACCATCTATGCCGAAGGGCAGCGACGATACGTAGAGTCGCTTTCTGCATACGCCCGCCAGTTCCTCGGGTTAATGCAGAAACCGGATGTTGATGCAATTGAAGGGCTATCTCCTGCAATTTCGATTGAGCAGAAGACTACATCGAAGAACCCGAGAAGTACCGTTGGAACTGTCACAGAGATTTATGACTATCTCCGCCTTCTCTTTGCAAGGATTGGTGTGCCATATTGTCCGGTCCACACTATCAGGATAGAGGCTCAGTCGCCGGTCCGTATTGCCGAAAGTATTGCGGAAGAATACCCCGGGCAGGTAACAATCCTTTCACCCATTATCAGGCAGAAAAAAGGCACCTACCTGCAGGTAATCAAAGACTTACATAAAGAAGGGTATGCCCGGGTGCGGATCAATGGGGAAATCCACCGCACTGATGAAGAAGTACCCCTTGAACGTTATAAGAAGCACGACATTGACGTGGTCATTGACAGGCTCGATTCAGCAGATCGCTCACGTCTAGCGGAAGCCTGCGAAAATGCGCTGAAAAAATCCGAAGGGCTGGTAATCGCATCCGACGGTGAAAATCGGGAGACCACGTATTCGGCAAACATGGCCTGCCCCGAATGTGGCATTACGTTCGAGGAGCTGCAGCCGCGGATGTTCTCGTTCAACAGCCCGTTCGGTGCCTGAGAGGAGTGTAACGGTCTTGGGATCAGGATGGAATTCGATGCTGACCTGATCATCCCGGACAAAAAACTCTCACTGGCCGACGGGGCGGTCGCGATGTACCGCAATTTTCTCGATGGTTACCGGAGCCAGCACCTCGGTGCTGTCGCACAACATTTCGGCTTTTCGGTGTTCACACCCATCCAGGACCTCGACCCTGCACAATACAATGCCCTGATGTATGGCTCTGAAGAACAGGTCCGGTTCTCGATGAGCATGAAGAACGGGGATGCCCAATGGTCGCACAAGGGGGCATGGGAGGGACTCCTGCCCCAGGCCACCCGCCTGTACCACCAGACCCAGTCCGAGTACCGGAAACGCGAACTCGAAAAATTCATGCGGATATCTGATTGCCTGAAGTGCCATGGCAGAAGATTGAAGGATAAGATCCTGGCCGTAAAAATAGCCGGACATTCAATCATCGACATCACCGATTTACCAGTTACAAAAAGCATGGACTTTTTCTCAACAATTGAGTTAAACGAAAAAGAACAGGAGATAGCAAAGCAGGTATTGAAGGAGATCAATGCCCGGTTGGAATTCCTTGAAAAAGTCGGGCTCGGCTACCTCACCCTTTCCCGGGGCGCAGGGACCTTATCCGGGGGTGAAGCCCAGCGGATCCGGCTTGCCACCCAGATAGGTTCGAACCTCGTGGGAGTACTCTATGTCCTCGATGAACCATCAATCGGCCTTCATCAGCGGGACAACCAGAAACTGATTGACACCCTGCGCCGGCTCCGGGACCTTGGGAATACCCTGATCGTGGTCGAACACGATGAGGATACGATCCGGCATGCAGATTATGTCGTTGACATGGGTCCCGGGGCAGGCGTCCACGGGGGCTACGTCGTCGCCGAGGGGACACCGTTACAGATCGAGCGGAATAAGAATTCCCTCACTGGCCAGTACCTCGCCCGGACGATGAAGATTGATGTACCGGCGACGAGGAGAAAAAGCCGGCATCATGTCCGGATATGCGGTTGTAGCGAAAATAATCTGAAAAAAATCGATGTGGAGATCCCGATCGGTGTATTCACGGTCATCACCGGTGTATCGGGTAGCGGGAAATCCACCCTCATTTACGATACACTCTATAAAGCCCTGGTGAGGGAACTCTATAATTCCAAGGAAAGTCCCGGGAAATATGAACGGCTTGAATTCGATAGCGAGATTGACAAGGTAATCGTGATTGACCAGAGTCCGATCGGAAAGACCCCGCGTTCGAACCCTGCGACGTATACCAAGGTATTCGATGAAGTCCGGAAGATCTTTGCTGAAACAAGGGAGGCGAAGACGCGCGGGTACAAGCCCGGCAGGTTCTCCTTCAACCTGAAGGGTGGCCGGTGTGAGGCCTGTGAAGGGGACGGGCTGATCAAGATCGAGATGAACTTCCTCCC
>JBAXMF010000415.1:0-2774 GCA_037134435.1 Methanomicrobiales archaeon
CGACTTGATCTTGCCATCCTGATAGAGCACTGCAAGATCGTCATCTGTACAGTGTTGATTAGTAGATCCAATTCGTCTAAACGCTCCTTTTGGTATCCCAACTTTTTTGAAGAAGATAGGTTTATCTCCCGGCTGGGCTTCCTGGATAAATACCCCGATAACGGTTTTACCCTCAAGCGTCCCCACAACGCATTCGGGGCGAATTACTTTGTTAAATCTCGTGGCACATCCATCAGCTATATCACGTTGGATCTTGTCGGGGTCATCAATCCCAACTACACAATATTTATGATCGGTGGGGTCCTCACATTCTTTTATTCCCAGGAGCAGATATCCCCCGCCCAGACCGGGTTCGTTGGAATATGCGCATATGGTTTCCATTACAGAAGTGCTTACTTCACTTGCGGTTTTGGCATCCACCCGTGTATGCTCATCGAGAGTGTTCAATTGATCAAAGAGGTCAACGATCTCCTCAACTCTCACAATTCTCCCCCACTTAGTAATTGAGAAATCTCCGCCTCAATCTTCTTAATATCTGCTTCAATCTCCTCCAGAGACCTTGGTGGGGTATACTTGTAGAAATACCGGTTGAAATTGATCTCATAGCCGATCTTCTCATCCGACTGATCAACCCAGGCGTCCGGGACATGAGGTAAAACCTCTCTCGCGATGTATGAGGCAACGTCCTCTTTATACGGGATATTTTCATAATCCCTGAGATCCTTATCCGCTTCCGGGTTCCCCTTACTGTCTTTACAAATATCTCCCGTCTCATCCCGTTCTGAAAGGCTGTTGAGTATTGCTTTGAAAAGTGGTGCAGGGGTCACAATACCCGCATCTTTAAAGGTCTTCTTCAGGAGCGATGTAAATTCCTCCCTGTTTTTTATAACCTGTTTCTCTTTCAATACCCCGAGTGCGGCAAGAATGGCTAATTGTTGTTTTTTACCACTTTCTATCTCTGCGGTGATTTCCGATTCGTCCTTCTTCTTCCTGCTCGTTGCTAGGTCAGCAAATGGCCCTGACTCTTTGAACCGTTCCAGCCGGTCATCAGTCACCGCGAAATTAAGTTTTAGAGGGCGATCAATCGTTACCCGCCGGTACCCGAAATCGGTATTATCGAAAATACGAACGAATTCATTATCCTGGTAATCTCCATACAGCCGGGTGATTACATTCCGCTGTTCTTCACAGATCTCGTTTCGCTTGTTGCCAAGGCTCTTCCGCATCTTCTTAAAGTATGTCCGGGCATCAACGAGCTGGACCTTTCCTTTCCTGGATGGGTCCTTCCGGTTTGTCACAATAAAGAGATAGGTTGAGATACCCGTATTGTAAAAGAGTTGGTCAGGAAGGGCCACAATCGCTTCCAGCCAGTCATTTTGGATAATCCATCTGCGAATATCGCTCGGTCCGGATCCAGCTGATCCGGTAAAAAGGGGAGAGCCGTTAAAGACAATAGAGAGTCGGGTTCCACCATCTTTCGGGTCCTTCATCTTGCTGATCATATGCTGGAGGAACAGGAACGCACCGTCGTTAATCGGAGGAAGGCCAGCACCAAATCTGCCGCCGTAACCCTGCTCCTTGTATTCCTTCTTTACAAAGTCCTCTTCTGGTTTCCATTCAACACCAAATGGAGGATTAGCGAGCATGTAGTCGAATTTCTTATCCTTAAAGAAGTCCTCGGTGAAACTGTCACCAAACCGGATATTATCAAGGCTCTGTCCTTTTATCAGCATGTCCGAGCCGCAAATAGCATACGCCTGGGCATTGTAGTCCTGGCCGAACACTTCGAGCTGGGCATCAGGGTTCAGCTCCCGGAGATATTCTTCAGAGACTGAAAGCATCCCGCCGGTCCCGCAGGCAGGGTCAAAGAGCGTTTTGATAATACCCTTTTTTCGCAGGGTATCTGTATCGGTCAGGAAGAGCAGGTCAACCATCAGCCGGATTACTTCCCGGGGTGTGAAGTGGTCCCCTGCCTCCTCGTTGCTCGCTTCATTGAATTTCCTGATAAGTTCCTCAAAGATATAGCCCATTTCAAGATTTGAGACTGTATCAGGATGTAGGTCGATCTCGCAGAATTTTGATATCACCTGGAAAAGGCGGTTGGCCTTATCGAGCTTTCCGATCTGCTCTTCGAAACCGAAACTCTGGATAATATCGCGGGCCCGGAAAGAAAAACCGTTAATATAGTAGGTGAGATTGGCGGCAAGGTTATTTGGATCGTCCTTCAGTTTCTCGAACGTAAACCGGCTCGTATTGTAAAAATTGTATTGGGTGATTTTGTTCAGGATGGGGTCAAAATTCTTCACCGGGCTGTCTTTTAATTTATTGTACTGAACCAGGACTTCATCTTTCGTCGGTTCCAGGACGCAGTCAAGGCGTCTCAATACGATGAGAGGAAGCATGACATCTTTGTACTGGTTCGGGCGGTAGGGTCCCCGGAGCAAGTCTGCAACGGACCAAATAAAAGATACTTTATCGTTAAAATTATTCATGCCATCCCTTCTTTGTAATGCTTAATCCTGTTGGATTCTATATCTGTGTATGGCGATAAATTAGCCGGAATTATTCCGATGTTATCATTAAAAAGTTTCAAATTGTGACCCGATAATTAATAGATCATGCCTCCAACCCGCTGGCTCTGTATCTCCACCCGTGCGAATGACGAAGTTACCCGGAAAAAGAACATCTGGGGTGTCGCAAAACGGTTTACTAATACAATCGGTCGGGTAAAAAAAGGCGATACGCTCTTCATGTACACCATGCAGGAAATCGTA
>JBAXMF010000416.1:0-2773 GCA_037134435.1 Methanomicrobiales archaeon
GTGACTGATCCATTGATCTATCTGAATAACGCGGCGACAACCTGGCCAAAACCCTCCGAAGTACTGGTTGCTGCATCAGGGGTATTTTCTTCACCGTTTTATGAACATGGCCGTACTTCCGTTCAGGATGCAAGGGATTACATCGGTATGGCCCGCGAATCTGTTGCGGCGTTTTTCGGGGTCTCCCAGCCCGAGCATATTGTCTTTACGTCCAGTGCGACTGACTCGCTGAACATTCTGATCCATGGCTTCGCCAGGTGTCATCGTCAGCCATTCCATGCGGTTACAACCGATCTCGAACATAACTCGGTACTCCGGCCACTCAGGACGCTTGAACGGGAGGGGATGTGTTCGCTCTCGATTATCCGGACAACAGGTGCACATGTGAAACCGGCAGAGATCATGGATGCATTGAGGGATGATACAGCCCTGGTGGCTATTGGTCATGGTTCGAATGTACTTGGCTCAGTACAGGACATTGAAGCCATCGGAAAACTGGTAAGAAAAACAGGTGCCTTCTTCCTGGTAGACGGGGCACAGACTGCCGGGCAGTACCCGGTGGAGCCCGGCCGCCTCCCTGTGGATGCCTTTGTGTTCACCGGGCATAAATCACTCTTCGGCCTGCCCGGGACAGGAGGTTTTTACCTGGCAGATCCTGAACTGGTTGACCCCGTCCGGCAGGGAGGTACCGGGGTTGACTCGTCCGGAAAGTACCAACCCGACGAGATGCCCATCAAGTTCGAGACAGGGACTCCCAATTATTCAGGAATCGCAGCTCTCAACGCCGGTACAGGCTTTGTGAGCACGAAAGGTGTTGGCACAATCCTTTCGCAGTCCCGGGAGATGACCTCGTACCTGGTAACGGCACTCGGAAAGATTGACGGAGTCCGGTTATACAATTCTTCACCAGATATACCAGTGGTTACGTTTTCGGTGGATGGCATGGAAAGCGAGGATATCGGGTTCATCCTCTGGAAAGCGTACCGGGTCGTGGTCAGGACGGGTCTGCACTGCTCCCCGCTTATTCACGAACGGATCAATACCGGTGGGGGCGTCCGCATCAGCCTTTCCTGCATGAATACAATGGCTGATTGTGAGGGTGCTGTAGCGGCCATTGAAGAGATCGCGGGTACCATGCGATAACATGAGGTGAGACACAATGCAGATCCTTAAGACCAACAAGTTCAAGCGATGCGTGGATGGGAGTGTCCTGAAAGAGTACCTGGTGGATGCAGAGGTCACACGGGAAACACTCAGTTATTTTGAGGATTATGGCACGGTGAAGATCCTTGAAAACCTGAAACAGCCGTTCTTCTCGTTCTTAAAAGATGAATATTTCAGCATTAAGGGCATGGTAGGGGATCAGACCCTCTATGTCAGGTACCATGAAGAGCATGTAGACGAATCGTATGAATTATTCAGAACGATGCTTGCGAACTGGGCTCCGGGAATGCAGGCAGACGATGTAACAATTGCGCCAGCAGCTCTGTAACTAGAAAAAACTGACTGCTCATCCTGGCTGGGAATAGTGGGGGCGGGGACACGCAGGAGCGAGTTTGATTGCCGGAAAGCACTTTTTGATTAACCTGGTACATCACTTAAGATGTATATCTGTGGTCGCGTCACCATTTTTTTCAAAAAATTATTTTCACAATTATGTATCCCCGGTCTAAGGGTTACAATCGCTGCAAATCGAACGGAAAAGCGTGGTACTGAGATAGCGGTCTCCCCGGTCCGGAAAAATGGTGACGATTGTTCCCGACTCAAGTGATGCTGCCACTTTAAGTACACCTGCAAGTGCCGCACCGCTCGACATCCCCGTAAAGATCCCTTCACGTGTCGCAATGTTCCGGGCCATTACATACGCCTCCTCGTCTCCAATCCGTATCTTGTCATCGAGGAGATCTCTGTTGTAAATCGTTGGAACAATTGCCTCCTCCATGTTTTTCAGTCCCTGGATCGCATGTCCCAACTCCGGCTCAACCCCAACAATACGTATCCCCGGGTCCATATTTTTCAAATACCTCCCGACGCCCATCAGGGTCCCGGTGGTCCCCATGCCCGCAACAAAACAATCGATCTTCCCATCCAGTTCGTGATATATTTCAGGACCCGTGGTCTCAATATGGGCCTGGATATTCGCAGGATTTGAGAACTGGTCCGGCATATAGTACGTATCCGGGTTATCCTTCACAAGTTTCCAGGCCCGTCGGATAGCGCCATCGGTCCCCTCATCAGCCGGAGTAATCACCACTTCAGCGCCAAACGCCTCAATGATACGTCTTCGTTCGACACTGACACAACCGGGCATTACCAGCTTTACCTGGTAACCTTTTGCAGCTCCAATCATTGCAAGCGCAATACCGGTATTCCCGGAGGTCGGTTCCATAATGATCTTATCGGGCGTAAGTTCACCGGATCGTTCCGCGGCTAGGATCATGTAGAGTGCAATACGGTCCTTGATCGATCCCCCCGGGTTACTTCCTTCAAACTTCGCAAAGATACGGATCGCCGGATAGGGGTTAAGGTTCCGGATCTCGATGAGCGGGGTGTTCCCAATCGCATCAAGTACCGTTCGCGTCGGATTCGCTGTGACCATCGGGAAACCTACTCATTCCCGGTCAGGTGCCGGACACTCTCGATCAATGCATCAACCTCATCGTTCGTGGTATAACAACCGACCGAAGCCCGGATTGTCCCCTCACAATGATAACTGCTTGCCAGTGGTTCTGCGCAGTGCATGCCACTCCTCACGCAGATCTTCTTGTAATCG
>JBAXMF010000417.1:0-2765 GCA_037134435.1 Methanomicrobiales archaeon
CCTCATCAAAGATCTCCATGTAGGTCTCATGCCCCGTATACGGAGGTACGGGAACCTTGACATTGTATCCCTCCCCGGGCCCGGACCCGGTATCAGTCACCTTTCCTGTGCCCGGGTAGAGGGGGTACTGGTGGATCGAGATATAGAGCACGGTAGGGTCGCGATAACATATTGCCTCGGTCCCGTTCCCGTGGTGGGCGTCCCAGCCGACGATCATCACTTTCTCAGATCCCTTCTCCTGGAAATACCTGGCGAGGATGGCTGCATTATCCAGGAAGCAGAACCCCCGCCCTTATTGACATAGGCATGGTGTCCGGGTGGCCGGGTAAGGACGAAGCCGTTCTTTATTGAGCCTTCTGCCAGCATTTCCCCTGCGGTCAGGCAGCCCGTATGCTGACAGCAGGACATTCGCATATGTTAGTTTATTGCCTTCTATTACACCGACAGACTTGAGAAATTCGATATATTCCGGCGTATGAACAGATAGGGTATAGTCCTCGTCATACTTCATGGGAGAAATAAAATCATTAGGTCCCTGTGTTTTGAAATAATCAACCGTTGCTGATACCCGGTCTTTATTCTCGGGGGAATTCGTATATGCCAAAAATTTCGGGGTATAAATTATTCCCGTAGTCATGTCCTTTTCCTCCTTTGGTGCTCGTCGTTCGTTTTTTGTTCTGGGTGCTGAATAGTAGCCTATAGGCCTTACCGGTACATCTGATCTTCTGCAGCCCGTATTATCTCCTGCTCAATCATGAACTTTTTCTTTCCGGAAGGGCATCATCAACCTGATCGTATGCTTCTTTAAGACAATCCTTCCTGAACGGTGCAATCTTCCAGGGGTCGATGCCGATAGATCTCCCGTCCTCAAATGCCGATAGTTCTGCAGAAAGGTATTTGGTTACACCCTTAACCCAATTCACAATCTTTATTTCACCTGCAGATAACTTTCCACTACTAAGTAAATGGCGGGAGACAAATGAACGACCACAGACTGGAAACCGGTACCGGAATGTTTGGCTCCTGGATCATCCTTTTTCTTCTCATCATCAGCCTTACCCCCTCGATGGTAACTGCCGACACGATGTTTCATGCCGACCCACAGCACACGGGTGTTTTTGAAAACGCCGGGATTGTCCTCAACAATTCTGAGTTGTGGAGATTAACGACCGGAGAGTTCGGTTCACCCGTAGTGGCCAACGGTGTCATCTATGTCAGTGGGAATCTTATCTATCTCGGCGGGAGCAGTCAAAATAACCTGTACGCAATCGATGCAGTGGCGGGGAAGGAAAAATGGAGGTTCCCGACGGGTGGACTGGTGGATTCGTCACCTGCCGTTGCGAGTGGTACCGTCTATGTTGGGAGTGCCGATGACAACCTGTATGCTGTCGATGCGGTGACGGGGAAGGAAAAATGGAGGTTCGCGACCGGAGGACTGGTGGATTCGTCACCTGCCGTTGCGAACGGTGTCGTTTATATCGGCGGGGGGTTTAATGCGAACCTGTATGCCATCGATGCCGTAACGGGCAATGAAATATGGAGGTTCACTGCAGAAGGTCACAGGTATTCATCACCGGCGGTATCAAACGGTGTTGTCTATGTAGGCAATAATGATAAGAACCTGTACGCTGTCGATGCGGTAACAGGGAAAGAAAAGTGGAGGTTCGCGACCGGAGATGCTGTCTCTTCCTCGCCGGCCGTATCAAACGGTGTCGTTTACGTGGGCAGTAATGATAAGAACCTGTACGCTGTCGATGCGGTGACAGGGAAGGAAACGTGGAGGTTCGCGACCGGAGATGCTGTCTCTTCCTCGCCGGCCGTATCAAACGGTGTCATTTACGTGGGCAGTAATGATAAGAACCTGTACGCTGTCGATGCGGTGACGGGGAAGGAAACGTGGAGGTTTGATGCAGGAGGCCTCGTGGAGTCCTCACCGGCTGTTGCGAGCGGTGTCGTATATGTCGGAAGCAGGGACAACAACCTGTACGCAATCGATGCAATGACCGGGAAAGAGGTCTGGAGGTTCGGTGCGGGAAGTTGGGTGATATCATCACCGGTGGTCGCGAACGGGGTTGTCTATATCGTGAGTTGGAATGGCACCCTGTATGCGGTTGGATCTGTTCCATCAACTCCTACGCTGACTGCGATCGCTACCCAAAAAAATCCCGCCATTGTTCCACCATCAGACAGCAGTCTTACCTTGACAATAACAATAGTCCTGATAGTTTTGTTCCTTACCGGTGGAGGGTATGTCATCTTCCGGATGAAAAGAAAGCCTGGTGAGGCTCAACATCCGGATCACGAAACGAGATCTGTGCACGGTCCTCCACCCTCACAAGCCCGTCCGCCCTCCGGGAAATACCCGGAGTCCATTCGTGCCCGTGAAGAACAACAGGGGCATACCGATGAAATAACCAGGCTCAAAGAAAAAGGAAGGAAACTGCTGGTTGAATCCGAACAGTTTGGCACAGTACCCGAACGTGTCCGTTCACAACTCGGGGCACAGGACATTCCGACCCTTGAATATGCAATTAAGGAACTTGAAGCATTCAGAACAACGATGAAGCCGGAAATTACGATTGATCTGGACCACACCCGGCTCATCGCTGGTGAGTGGGACAAGTTGGCAATTCACCTGGCGAATCGTGGGAATGCCCATGTAAACGATATCCAGCTTTCCTTCTCTGATGAATTCGAGACGAAATTGATAAACCTGAATAGCAGAAAAATATAACTCACTGAATTCTCGTAAAAAAATTAACTGA
>JBAXMF010000418.1:0-2758 GCA_037134435.1 Methanomicrobiales archaeon
TTGACCATTTAATTGCACGGTCTATTCCCATTTTTTGTTTCAAAAAACAGAAGATAATAAAACGACAGCAACACCCCACAAATAAAAGGTGGGGCAGATGGATCTACCAAAAAATTGGATAATTGTATCGGGGGATTCCTCAGTTAAAGCTACCAATCCGCTTTTTTGTTTCATTTTGGCATAATTTCCGCCAGATTGCAAAAAAATCGCGTTATTTGAGAATATCCGGTTTTAAGATACTATTGCAACCGGGGGATGCCACAGTGGCGGGGGTGAAACCCCCAAAAACGTCATCAATTTTGAATTATTTAACGGATTGTTCTCGGAATTTTCAGTGTAGTATCCCGAATTAATTTTACACATATAACCATTTCTGTGCATATGCCAGAATCCTCTCTGGGGGTAATCGGTACCAGAATACATTACAGGGTTCATCGTAATCGAGGCTCATGTGAGGTTTGATGATGTTATGCCAGTGAACGATTTTATCGATAGAACCAAACTTCCTGATTCTTCGTTCAACTTCACCGAAGAACCGTTCGATTTTCCCATTAGTCTGAGGGTGTTTCACACGGGCAACGATGTGCTTGATCTCATGCTGGTTGAGAAAATCTTTGAACTTGTGTTGGGCATGTTCCCGGTCCCGGGCTGAAACGAACTGGGTACCATGGTCGGTCAGGATCTCGCGAGGGGTTCCGTATTCACGGAACCCATGATTCAGGACGGTAATCGTGTTCTCAGTTGTAGGGGAATCAAATACACCATAACAGGTGATCAATCTGGATGAATCATCTATGAATGCAACTACCCATTTCTTGGAATTGTCAATCTCGAACTCTTTCCAGTCACCCTGCCACATCGACATGGAATGAGCACGTTCATACCGGACATACTTCCGCTGTTGCCGTTTCTTCATGTTGATTTCCACCAGGCCGTGGTTCAATAATACCCGATAGATTCGGTTATGCGGAACATGAATCCCGTACTCTTCTTCGATCTTCTTCTCCAGATGCGTAGGTCCCACGTTGTTTGCTCGATAGGATTCAAGGATCAGATCTTCAGTTTGTTCATCGATTGGTTGGGATTTTCTCCCTGACCGCTTGAGTGCAGGATATTCTCCCATCTCTTTGAACTGGTTGATGAGCTGGTACACTCTTTGACGGGTAATCTGGAAATACCGAGCAATCTCAACAACGGGCTTTTCTCTCACCCATTGCCGGATGAGTTTCTCAATATCCCGATTCGATAATTTGCTCACATCGTTATTTAGATGTGTTGTCAAATGATTTCGGGATAGGACAAAATTGGTTATTTGACCAAAAACTCTTTAAATTGGATTGCGATTTTTCCAAAGGACCGGTCTCATTTCTTACAAAAACAGTTGATTATAACCATATTTTATCCGCAACCTTACGCCCTCATTCCCCACATGAGAGAATTTTATTAAAAAGATCCACCCCTCCCTCCAGCATCCTTTTTGTGCCAGTCGTCGTACTATATTGGACGAATATCAAAATTGTCCTGTGATCACCATGAGCGATGTATTCGAAAAAGTGATGGATCTGGCAAAACGCCGCGGGTTTATCTGGCCCACATCGGAATGCTACGGAGCGGTTGCAGGGTTCATCGATTACGGTCCTCTCGGCGCGATGATGAAGCGGCGGGTGGAGAATATCTGGCGGGATTTTTACGTCATCGGGGAGGGATATTACGAGATCGAGTGCCCCACCATAGGGCAGGAAGCGATCTTTGTTGCATCGGGGCATGTCAAGGGTTTTTCCGATAAGATGTGCCAGTGCCCTCACTGCCATGAATATCTCCGTGCCGACCATGTCGCTGAAGGCGGAGGGGTTGAAGGGGCCGCCACCATGGGAAACGAAGAGCTCGCGGCGGCAATCGCCCCCTGCACCTGCCCGGCATGCGAAGAGAAACTCGGCAAGGTAGAGGTCTTTGCATTCAACCTGATGTTCAAGACAAGCATCGGCCCGGGCTCGCAGCGTGCCGGGTACCTGCGCCCCGAGACGGCACAGGGGATGTTTGTTGACTTTGGCCGGCTCCTCCGGTTCTACCGCGACCACCTCCCCTTCGGCGCCGTGCAGATCGGCAAGTCGTACCGCAACGAGATCTCGCCCCGGCAGGGGATGATCCGGCTGCGGGAGTTCACGCAGGCAGAAGCAGAGATCTTCGTGCACCCGGATGAGAAGGACCACCCGCAGTTCTCCCGGTATGCAGGGTATACCATGCCGCTGTTAACCTCTGCACAGCAGCTGGCAAAGGAGCCTGCCGTCACGATGACGATGCGGGAGGCAGTCGATAAAAACCTCATCGCCAACGAATATCTCGCCTACTACCTTGCACTCACCCATGAGATGCTCATAAAGATCGGGGTAAAAGCTGACCATCTCCGGTTCCGCCAGCACCTTCCCGATGAGCTTGCACATTACGCGGCTGACTGCTGGGACGCGGAAGTGCGTTCTGACCGGTTCGGCTGGGTTGAGACCGTCGGCATCGCAGACCGGACTGACTATGACCTGAAATCCCACGCAGGGCACAGCGGCACGCCTATGACCGTCTTCATCCAGTATGACCAGCCAAAGAAGGTGCAGCGCCGGCGCATCGTCCCGAACATGAGCGTGCTGGGGAAGCAGTACCGGAACAAGGCTAAAGCGGTCTTTGAGGCGCTGGCACAGGCAACACCGGATGAGAAAGGTGCTGATATTGAAGTGGACGGCGAGAAGATCCATATCCCGCCAAACCT
>JBAXMF010000419.1:0-2740 GCA_037134435.1 Methanomicrobiales archaeon
GATTACCCGGGAGTCGGTCCTGAACACAGCATGTTAAAGGATACCGGGAGGGTGAACTACGTGGCGGTACATGATGACGAGGCCCTGTTTGCGTTCCGCTATCTCGCACGGAGGGAGGGGATCATTCCCGCAATGGAGTCTGCCCACGCGGTTGCTGCGGCAATAAGAATGAAAGATGAATTTGCCCGTGACGATATCGTGGTCATCAACCTGTCAGGGAGGGGTGACAAGGATGTCGCCGGGGTCGCAGCATTACAAGGAGGTGCATTGTGACCCGGATAGAAGAGACCTTTTCGTCCGCCGGGAGACCGCTGTTCATCGCCTTTATCGTGGCAGGTGACCCTGATCTCGAACGGTCAGTTGCAGCAGCCCGGGCCCTGATAGAAGGCGGGGCGGATATTATCGAGTTAGGGGTCCCGTTCTCAGATCCTGTTGCAGACGGACCCGTAATACAGAGGGCGGATGTCAGGGCACTTTGCGCAGGTGCGACCCCGGAAATGGTGTTTGAAATTGTCCGGCGTATCAGGAAGTTCTCAAACGTCCCGGTTGTGCTCCTGACCTATTACAATATTGTCCATCACCGGGGGATCGCCCGGTTCTACCGGGAAGCCGGGGTGGCAGGTGTCGATGGGGTCCTGATTGCCGATATGCCGGTTGAGGAGTCAGGGCCGGTGATGAAAGTAGCAGCAAAGTCCGGTATCGACCAGATCTACATGGTCTGTGAGACGACCTCGCCTGAAAGGCTTGAACGGATATTGGAAAATACGAAGGGATTTCTCTACCTGGTCTCCCATATGGGGGTTACCGGTGTCTTATCAGCCCTGCCATCCGGGGCAACGGCAATTGTCCGGGATATACGCAGGAAAACCCGGTTGCCACTGGCGGTCGGTTTCGGTGTGGCAACCCCTGCCCATGCAGCAGAGCTCTACAAGGCTGGTGCAGATGCAGCCATTGCAGGAAGTGTAATTGTTGAGATTATTGAAAAGTACAAAGATAACCCGGAATCTATGAGGGAAAGCCTCAAAAAATATGCCATTTCCATGCGGGCTGCCACGAATCGCCGGGCAGGGGCATAACCCCCTCCAGTCTTTTCGTCGTTTCACCACCAGTTTGTTTTTTCGGGCAGGCGGTTATCCCCACCATTTTTCCTTTGTCAATTGCATATCATTGCAGTTGTTATCTAAATCACAAGGCATTTTGAACAACAGCAGACCCTGGAAAGCAATGGAATTCCTAAGCGGCACTCATGTTATATCAGCTGGATTTTTGGCCATCCCATGCAATACGGTAGTATACCTATATGATAACAGACACCCGGTTATCGCTTCTGATGGACCAGTTTCCAACCGAAACTACGTTGATACGCGAAACTGCACACCGGGTCAGTTCCGCAACAACAAAAGCAGGTCTTCTGGATATCCTTGCGAAAGAGATGGGGCATTATTCTATTTTTGATTTACAATTGATTGGAGGACGGTTAAACAACGAGATCCGAAAACTTCCCTCTCCCTACCGGGAAGCGATCCGCCCCTACTTCATCGAGCAGCTCTTCGGTATGCACCATGCACTGCTCCTGATGTCCCGCTCCGTGAAATACTGCCCGGTATCCGGACCCCTGCGTGATCCCAAGGCATTCGGTGATTTCTGCGGGATAATCCCCGATGGCTGTTTTTCATGGGACGACCAGTCTGAACGGAACCTGTATCTCCGCAACCCGAAGATGCGCCTGTTTTATTACCTGGTTTCTGCGTTCACGATGTTCGTCCTGGACCAACCCGGTCACCCTGTCGGGATGCCGTTTCCAGGAGGTTTTAAGGTTGAACAGAGGGGCAATGACTATTTCTGCCTTATCCGGGACAAGGAAAAGGAAGTATGTTATTCAATATGCAATTTCTGCCCTGCAAAGCAGGCAGAAGATACAGCTCCGGTCTGAACCGGTATATTCATCGCCTTGAACGCAGTCCCCGGAATAAAGTATTTCCAATAAAAATAACCATTTGTAATGTTGAAATGGCGCCATCAAAATATTTTTTAAACAAAGTGGATTTGTTTATACTCCTGGTTTTTGAAATTATTTTCTTAGGCCTCATATTCTGGGCAACTGAAATAGGAGATATTGCCCGGTCGTATGCGGTGATCGTGGCCATGATCATCTCCCTCGTCCCGTTGATGGTGGAAAAACTATTGAAGATCACCCTCCCGTTCGGGGTAAAAAGCATCATTGCCCTTTCCCTGTTTCTCCATATTGCAGGTGGTGTAATGCGGTGGTACTGGTCGCCCACGTTCCCCCTGTTTGACAAGGTCGCGCATTTCGTCTCCGGTCTGTCGGTTGGCCTGATTATCTTTGTATTTTTTCTCGTTCTGGATATGTGGGGTGTCAGGTATCGGAAAACGACCATACTTATCGGTATATTTTTGCTGATGGCTTTTTTCGGGGGTATGTGGAAAGTCGTAGAAGTATCGAACGATGTACTGAACCACACAATATATAACGACGGGCTCTCTGACATTATCGGTGACGACGTGGCCCATACCATCGGGTCACTTGCCGCAGTCGTTGTTGCCTACCTGTATCTCTTATCGGTCCCCATCGGAGAGAACGTACATTACCTTATCAGGAGGCAGGTCCGGCCGAAGAAGACAGGGCACGTTGACGTATAGGTTACGCCCCGGACAAAAAAAATTGGCCCGGAATATTTGGCAAAATCTTACCTTTCAGGGCCTTCCATAGTTCAGGAGC
>JBAXMF010000420.1:0-2735 GCA_037134435.1 Methanomicrobiales archaeon
GGAGTATATCAATATCCAGCCGATCCAGGCTGCAGGGCGACTGACTACGGAAGCGAGGAAGGCCCTCATCTCCTATGGTGACGGGTACTCAACATGTGACGCCTGCCGGAAACCATTCCGCCTGGACAAGATCTCGAAGCCGGGTATCGCGGAATTCCATGCAGAACTGGCAAAGTTCGTCAACATGGACCATGCCCGGGTTGTCCCGGGTGCACGCCGCGGGTTCCAGGCAGTGACCGGAACCCTTGTGAACAAAGGTGACAGCGTGATCGTCTCTGCCCTTGCCCACTATACCGAGTTTCTATCCGTGGAGGGTGCTGGAGGTATCGTTAAGGAAGTCCCCCTGAACGAAAAGAATGTCATAACCGGTGAAGCTACGGCACAAAAGATCGAAGAGGTCAGACAGGAGACCGGAAAACTCCCTGTGCTCGTCATGATCGACCACTTCGACTACCAGTTCGCAAATGAGCATGAAGTACATGAGATCGGGAAGGTAGCTCACCAGTATGACATCCCATTCCTCTACAACGGGGCCTACACGGTCGGCGTCAGGCCAGTCGATGGCAAGAAAATCGGGGCAGACTTCGTTGTCGGCTCCGGACACAAGAGTATGGCATCGGTCGCACCGTCCGGGGTACTTGCAATGACCGATGAATGGGTCCCGAAGGCACTCCGCACCACGGCGATGGTCGGCGACCTGACCAAACGGAAGTTCGGTATCAAGGAAGTCGAGATGCTCGGTTGCACGCTGATGGGTGGGACGCTGCTCTCGATGATGGCTTCGTTCCCTGTAGTAAAAGCCCGGACCCTGAAGTGGGAGGACGAAATAAAGAGGTCCAACTATTTCACCGACCGGCTCCTGAAAATTACCGGTAGTAAGGTACTCTCCGAGTACCCGCGGAAACACACACTCACGAAGATTGACACGACCGGCAGCTTCGACACCGTGGCACAGACTCACAAGCGCAAGGGTTTCTACTTCAGCGACGAACTGTCGTCACGTGGAATCGTAGGCGAATTTGCCGGTGCTACCAGGACCTGGAAACTGAACACCTATGGCCTCAACGAAAAACAGATCCATTACCTTGTGGATGTGTTCACCGAGATCGCGGAAAAGTACGAAATACCCGTGGGAAAGTAAGTCCGTCAATGCAGATGTACCAGTCACCACCAACGGACCATCATGACACCGGATATTTCAGGGGTCTTATCAAAAATCAACCCATTTCGGAAATTCCAAAAAGAAAATTCGAAAGAAAAATCTCCACTAAACGTAACAAAAAAGGAATCTAACATGTCAGAAAAAAAATTTCATCTTGGAACAACCACTCTCCATGCAGGGCAGGTCCCCGACCCTACAACCGGGTCACGTGCAGTACCGATCTACCAGACATCATCATACGTGTTCAAGAGCGCCGAACATGCAGCAAACCTGTTTGGTCTCCGCGAGCTGGGCAATATCTACACCCGCCTCATGAACCCGACCACAGACGTCTTCGAGAAACGTGTTGCAGCTATTGAAGGGGGGAACAGTGCAATTGCAACTGCCTCAGGCCAGGCTGCAATCACCTACGCACTCTTAAACATCACCAGTCCGGGGGATGAAATTGTCTCAGCAGACAATCTTTATGGCGGCACGTATGAGCTCTTCCACTACACCTTCCCAAAACTCGGAAGACATGTGATCTTTGTCGACTCAACAAAACCAGAAGCCTTCAAAACGGCAATTACTCCCAAGACTAAGGCAATATATGCCGAAACCATTGGAAATCCGAAACTGGATGTCCCGGACTTTGAAGCCATTGCGAAGATCGCTCATGAGGCAGGTATCCCTCTCGTAGTTGACAATACAACGGGTGTCGGGCTCGTCCGCCCCATCGAGCACGGAGCTGATATTTCTGTACTTTCGGCAACCAAGTATATTGGCGGTCATGGCAACTCGATCGGCGGTGTGATCGTCGATTCCGGAAATTTCAAGTGGAATAACGGGAAGTTCCCTGAATTCACCGAACCCGACCCAAGTTACCACGGTCTTCGGTACTGGGATACCTTTGGTGACTTTGCAACATTCGGCAACGTGGCCTTCATATTCAAGATCCGTATCTCCCTCATGAGAGATACTGGTGCGGTACTCAGCCCGTTCAATGCCTGGCTCTTCCTAATCGGCCTTGAGACGCTCCACCTCAGGGTGCCCCGTCATTCGGAGAATGCTCTTGCCGTCGCCAGGTTCCTCAAATCGCATCCGAACGTATCATGGGTCAACTATACCGGGCTTCCTGATCACCCGAGTCACAAGCTCGCACAAAAGTACCTGCACGGGGGGTTCGGGCCGATCGTCAGTTTCGGGGTCAGAGGTGGGGAGAAAGCTAGCATGAAATTCATTGACAACCTTAAGCTCTTTAGCAACCTTGCCAATATCGGGGACTCAAAAAGCCTTGTCATCCACCCGGCATCCACGACCCATCAGCAATTAACGGAGGAGGAGCAGAAGAAGACCGGGGTTACGCCGGATTCGGTCCGGCTCTCCATTGGTACAGAGGACATCGAGGATATTATCGCCGATTTGAAACAGGCGCTGGAAGCGGCAACGTGAAGCAGACCATCACAGTAATTCGTCAGTCAAAGGACATCCAGGACATTAATATCGTGTTCACCAGGTTATGACAGGAGACATGCAGATGATCAAAGGATCGGTAGGAGTTGTAGCAACACAGTATTTCCACTATCAGTCTCCC